>NZ_CDWCUL010000001.1:0-12999 GCF_977828045.1 Candidatus Mycalebacterium sp.
TTTGACATCCCCGACAAGAGATAAATCGACTCTAAAATTGTAGTTTTTCCACAATTGTTCTTGCCCACAAAAAGGTTAATCCTTTCAAGGTTATCGATCTTTAGCGACTCAATTCCTCGAAAATTTTCTATTTTGATAGATTTGAAAAAATGCTCGCTCATAAAAACACTTCCATACCTACTTGGTTACAAATAATATGCCCCCTCATCCTTACCGTTCTGACAAGCAAAATTCCTATACTATACGGGTAATACTTCAATACCAATATCACGAACGGACAAATTTATCTATCCCGCCCTCTTCATCTCAAACCGCCCGCCCCGTCCGAATGTATTGACGAAGTAACCGCGAATGCGGTTTTGGTTTTCCATGACGCCGAAAAATAGCGCGATCAGGTCGCCCGTGTTGGTTTTTCTTGTGATTGTTACGAGATTTTTTGAGTTTTCGGGAGCGTTTGCGGGATAAGCGACAATCTCACCGGTGATTTTTGACAAACTGTTTTGCGGGTCGGGGTTTGCTTCGCCGGTTGCGGGGTCGATGAGGTAATAAGACTCTCCGCTAATGCGGTTTTCCACCTGCTCAATGATGACCCGGTGCAGACCGCGCTTTTCTTTGCCGTCTTTGCCTACCGGAAACCCTTCAAGTTCCCATTTTCCGGCGATGTTTTCCAAACTTACTGCTTTTCCGCTTCGTCATCCGCAGGGGCGGACTCTTCGGCGGGCGGTTCAGAGGGTTTTTCTTCCGCCTCTTCCGCTTTCGGCTCTTCCGCTTTCGGCTCTTCTTTAGCTTCTTCCTTTACTTCCCCGGCGGGAGCGGTTTCCTCTTTTTTCTCTTCTGCGGGAGGCTCATCCTTTGCTTCCTCAGCCGGAGCGGCTTCCTCTTTCGCTTCCCCGGTCGGAGTTTCCGCCTTTTCTTCCTTCGCCTCAGGCTCCGCCGGTTTTTCCGCTTCAGGCTCTTCGGCCTTCTCCGCTTCTGCGGCGGCTTCGGCTTTCGGCTCTTCAGCCGGAGCGTCAGATTTTTCCTCTTTCGCGGGTTTTTCCTCTTTCTTTTTCTTCGGCGCTTCTTCGCCTTCGGCAACGGGAACGGCTGCTTCGACAGGCGGCGCCTCTTTCGGCTGCTCTTTCACTTCAGGCGGAATGGGCACATCAAGCAGCCCTTCTTTAACAAGAACGATGATTTTATCGCGCCCGTTCACAGACTTCTTGCGCTTTGTTGTCTTTACGGCGTAACGCCCGTCTGCACGCTTGTAGATTATGTGCTCTGCAGTTTTCTTTACGATTTTCATGATTCCCTTTCTCCTTTGTGATACTCGGTTTGATTTGCTCCGCGCCCCAACCGGAGCCCGGAGCAGGCGCTTACTGTATAGCACTCGCGGAACTATACAAGCGCAGAGCCGTGAAAATTCTTGAAATCGCCCGTGAAATAAAGCACAATTGGGGCAAAGGAAATGCCGCCGGTTCGCTTTCCCCCTGAGCCGGTCAGAGCCAAACTAATGAACATACTTATAATTCACGGGCCCAATCTGGGCCTTCTCGGCAAACGGGAGCCGGAGATATACGGAAGCCGGACCCTTGACGACGTAAACGCGGGGATTGCCGCGCTCGCACGGGAAATTGACCCGGATCTGGCTCTTGAATTTTTCCAGAACGACTCCGAAGGCGAAATAGTCCGCGCCATACAAAACGCACTCGGAAAGGTTGACGGAATACTTATCAACCCCGCCGCTTACACGCACACAAGCGTCGCCGTGCGGGACGCCATACTCTCGGTCGGCATACCGACCGTTGAGGTTCACATTTCAAACATTCATAAAAGAGAGGAATTCAGGCACATCTCGTTTGTGTCGCCGGTCGCGGTGGGGGTTGTGTCGGGATTTGGCACGGAGAGCTATGCCCTGGGCTTGCGCGGGCTTATTGAACACCTCAAAGGCGGCGGAAAATAATCGTATCCGCACGCGGAGCCTTTTTAGAAGTAAATCTCAAATGAAATCCAACTGGCTTATAAAAGAGCAGTTTCCTGAACGCAGCGCGGAACTTGCGCGGGAGGCGAAAATCTCGCCACTTGTGGCGCAACTGCTTATAAACAGGGGCATAGAGACCGGTGAGAGCGCCGGGCGTTTTTTGGGCGGCAGTTTTGCGGAACTGCCGAGCCCTTTTCTGATGGCGGGAATGGAAGACGCCGTTGAGAGGATAGAAAAAGCGATCAGCGACGGCGAAGTGGTTGCCGTTTACGGCGATTATGACGCGGACGGCATAACCTCAACCTCGCTTCTGTGCGACTTTTTGAGGGCTCTCGACATTGACACCATCTACTTCGCGCCGCACAGGATAAAAGACGGATACGGAATAAACTCACGCGCCGTTGAGGAACTGGGCAGGCGCGGGGCGACCCTGATTATCTCAACCGACTGTGGAATAACCGCGTTCGGCGAGGTGGAAAACGCCAAGGGGCTGGGAATAGATTTCATAGTTACCGACCACCACTTGCCCGGCGAGGAGATTCCGGACGCAGTCGCAGTCGTAAACCCGAAACTGCCCGGCTGCGGCTATCCGGAAAAAGACATAGCCGGGGTCGGCGTGGCTTTTAATCTCGCTCTCGCGGTGCGGGCGCGGCTGCGCGAAAAAGGTTTTTTTGACAGCAGAACCGAGCCGAACATGGCTCACTATCTGGATTTGGTCGCCATAGGCACGGTAACGGACAGAGTTCCACTCGCGGGCGCGAACAGGATTATGGTCAAAGAGGGAATTAAGAGAATGAAGACCGCTGAAAGACCCGGAATTGAGGCGCTGAAAAAGGTCAGCAGGATAAACGGAGGGTTCAATTCCGGCGACATCGCTTACAGAATGGGCCCGCGTATAAATGCGGCGGGCAGAATAGGCGGGCCCGAAGTCGCGGTTGAGCTTCTGCTATCCGAAAGCGCGGAGCACGCGCGGGAGATAGCGAAAAAACTGGACGAACAGAACAAAACCCGTCAGGAACTTGAGCGCAAAGCGGTTGCCGAAGCGATTGAAATCATAGAGCAAAATCCGGACAGTGCGCAGTCCGCCTGCCTTGTAGTTTCTTCACCGGACTGGCATCCGGGAATCATCGGTCCCCTCGCCTCGCGGCTTGTGGAAAAATACTCCAAACCTGCGTTCGCCATTGCGATAGACTCGGACGGAATCGGCAAAGGCTCCGGCAGAACGATTCCGGCAGTCAATCTTCATGAAACCCTGCGTGCCTGTAGCGGCTCGCTTGAACGCTATGGCGGGCACGCGATGGCGGCGGGGGTTACCGTGCGGAGCGAAAGCATAGACCTGTTTCGCTCCGAGATTGACGCGCATATCAAAAACACCGGTGCGGGAGCGGAAGCGGGCGAAAAAACCTTCCGCATAGATGCGCGCATCGGCATTGAGAGTTTGACCCTTGAAACCGTGAAGGATTTTGAAATCCTTGAGCCGTTCGGAAGCGGCAACCCCACGCCGGTATTCCTTGTTGAAGGCGCAAAAATCGTTTCGCACAGCATCATCAAAAGCGTTCACCTTAAACTTTTTCTGGACTCAGGCAAAGGCGGCGCCCCGATTGAGGCAATGTGGTGGAACGGCGCGGACGGAACGGCCGTGCCCGAAGGGGAAGTGGACATACTGTTTTCGCCCGAAATCACCGTATGGAGAAACAGAGAGTCTCTCACGCTCAGGATTATTGACCTTGAAAGGATATAATCAGGTGGCGCGGTAAAATGAAAAAAATAACCATAATCGGGGGCGGACAGGTTGGAACGCTACTCGCCGAGGATCTTTCCCAGCAGAATGACATCGTGCTTATAGATCACGACCGGGAAAGAGTGAGGAAAATCAAAGACAGGCTGGACATTATGTGTATTGAAGGCGATGCCAGTGAGCCCGCCGTGATTGAGCAGGCGGGAATCAGAGATGCGGACATCGTTCTCGCCGTTTCGGGAGACGACAAAACAAACATCATGTGCGCGATTTCGGCGAGCATTTTAGGTGTTCCCGCGACCGTGGCGAAAGTCAGAAGTCCCGAATACGTGCAATACTCCGAACTACTCAAACAAGACGGCGTTTCCATCATCAACCCCGGCGAAATCATTTCAAAAAATATCCTCGCCGCCGTAACCGAGTCGCATTTCGCGTGGAGCAACCAGAAGATAGCGAGCGGCAAAATAGACCTGTTCAAACTCAGGGTCGGCGAAGAGGGCTCAATGCTGGACAAACCTTTGAGCAAACTTGAAGTTTCCCAGTGGATATTTGTCGGCGTGGCGAGAAAGGGGCAAATGCTTATCCCTTCAGGCGACACCGTTCTTATGCCCGGCGACAGCGTTTACGCGCTCGGAGATGCTTCAATGCTTGACAATCTGACCGAGGCGATGGGGCTCAAAGAGGAAAAACACACGACAAACGTAATCATCATCGGCGCGGGGCGGCTTGGAACACTGGCCGCATCAATGCTTCATAAAAGCGGAGCCACAATCAAGGTCATAGAGAGCAATCCGCAAATCGCGGCGGAACTCGCCGAAGAGGTTCCGGGAATAACGGTGCTTGGCGGAGACGCCACCGATGTCAAGATACAAAAAGAGGCGGGTGTGGAAGCCGCCGACTACATGATAGCGCTCACGGGCGATGACGGGGAAAACATTTTGAGTTCGCTTCTCGCGCGGCGGCTCGGAGTGAAACGAAGTATAGTTCTCTACACAAAACCGGACTATGTGGACGTGCTTGAAACCATCGGGATTGACACCGCCGTGAGCGTGCGCATTTCAGTTGTGAATGAGATTCTGGCGATGCTTGACCTCGGCGGCGGCGCGGCGCGGACAACGCTTCTTGAAGAGGGGCGCGGAGAGATAATGGAATTTGTGGTGGAGGAAAACAGCCAGATACTCGGCACCCCGCTTAAAAACGCCAATCTGCCCGAAGGATGCATTGTGGGCGCGTGTTTGAGAAACAACGAAACGATAATACCTCATGGAAATTTCACTCCGCAGATAAAGGACACTATAATAGTGTTCACCCTTCCCGAGGCGATAAAAAAAGTTGAAAAGGCGTTTTGTAAGTGAACTTCAGGTTCTGCCTCAACATACTTGGCAGTTTTATAAGAATTCTTGGGCTGCTGATGCTCATTCCTGCCGCGTGTTCGCTGATTTACGGTGAGGACGACCTTTTCGCGCTCGTGAGTTCGGCGGCAATTATATTTGTTTTCGGTTTCGTACTCATTCTCGCCACCCGCGGAAAGGGAAAAACAGATGAAATAGAAAGAAGGGACGGATTTCTCATAGCCGTGCTTTTCTGGGTTTCGGCGAGTTTGCTCGGAAGCATTCCATATCTGCTTTACGGAGTGTTCCCCAATCCCGTGGACGCGCTGTTTGAATCAACCGCCGGTTTCACGACAACGGGCGCAAGCGTCATACATGATATTGAAGTGCTTCCGCACGGAATACTTTTGTGGAGAAACCTGAGCCAGTGGCTCGGCGGAATGGGAATTGTGGTTCTTGCGATAGCCGTTCTGCCGCGCCTTTCAATCGGCGGCGGGCGTCTGATGGCCCTTGAAGCGCCGGGCCCCACAACCGAGCGGCTGACGCCCAGAATCGCCGAAACGGCAAAAAACATCTGGCTTGTGTATGTCGCGCTTTCGGTGTTGCTCGCGATTATACTCGCGCTCTCTGGAATGTCCGTGTTTGATTCCATCACGCACTCTTTCAGCACAATGTCAACGGGCGGATTTTCGCCGAACAACATGAGCATAGGACACTACGGAAGCCCGCTGATTGAGGCGGTAATTACCGTTTTTATGTTCATCGCGGGAATTAACTTCGTTGTCCACTACCTGTTGATGAAGGGCAAATTCAGAGACGCGCTGAAAGGAAAGGAATTGAAATTTTATTTCCTTTTCATGGCGGTGATGACCGTGATTGTGTGCATAAATCTCAACGGGACGGGAACCTTTGACAGCTTGGGGGAATCTTTCAGATATGCCGCTTTTCAGGTGGTTTCAATCGGAACAACAACAGGATACTCCTCGGCGGATTTCGGCTCATGGCCCGCGCTGTCAACCTTTCTGCTGATTATTCTGATGGTCGCCGGAGGATGTTCCGGCTCCACAAGTGGCGCGGTCAAGCAGTCAAGAATTCTTGTAATGGCGGCAAAATGCTACCGCGAACTCAGAAAACTGATCTATCCGAGCATGGTTTCGCCCGTGCGTTTTGACGGCAAGCCGCTTGAAGAAGCGGTGGTGTCAAACGTGGCGAGTTTTCTTCTGCTTTACGCCTTTGGAATTATTATCGGCACGGGTCTTATCACCTCCCTTGAAAACATATCGCTGCTCGCGGCTTTTTCCGCAACCGTGTCCGCGATTGGAAATGTGGGACCGGGATTCGGTGCACTGGGACCGTCCGAAAACTACGCCGCGCTCGCGGACTCAACAAAGGGCGTTCTGTCATTGCTGATGATAACGGGCAGGCTTGAGCTTTACACAATACTTGTGCTTTTCATACCCGATTTCTGGAGAAGGTAGGCGTGGAATTTTTTCAGAATTTTTCTTCCATCGGAGATTTTAAAACTGTTTGCGCCCTGGGCAATTTTGACGGTGTCCATCTGGGACACCGCAAAATCATCGCCGCGCTCAAAGAAAAAGCCGCGCAATACGGCGCAAAGTCCTGTGCGGTTACTTTTGACCCTCATCCGCAGAAATTCCTGAAAAACAAAACAGTCCACCTGCTTATGCCTTTTGATGAACGGCTTGAGTTGCTTGAAAAAAGCGGAATTGAAGCGGTGGTGAGGCTTGAGTTTTGCGAGTCCCTGTCGCTTATGTCGCCTGAGCAATTCATAAAGGAGATTATGGTGGAAAAAGCCGGAATGGTGTCGATTGTCGTGGGGCCGCGCTTCGGGTTCGGCAATAAGAGGCGGGGCAATGTTGATTTGCTTGGAAAAATGGGAGACAAGTTCGGGTTTGAAACAGTTGTTCTTGAACCGGCGATGGCGGGCGGCGAAAGGGTGAGCAGTAGTAGAATCAGGGATTTAATTCTCACCGGACACACGGACGAGGCTTCGGAACTTCTCGGATACCGCTACTACATAAAGGGCGTTGTGGACGAGGGGGAAAAGCGCGGACGGGAAATAGGGTTTCCAACCGTAAACCTCAAAACCCCGTGGGAAATACTGCCAAAACCCGGAGTTTACGCAACCGTTACGGAAATTGAGGGGCACGCACGCGAGCGGAGCATAACAAACATAGGCAGTAGACCCACTTTCGGCGGTAACAAGGTGGTTACCGAAAGCCATTTGCTTGATGCCGAAGGGGATTTTTACGGAAAAAAAGCGACCGTTGAGTTTGTGGAAAGGGTCAGGGATGAAAAAAAATTCGGCTCATCGGACGATTTGTCGCGGCAAATAGCCAAAGACATTGAGCGGGTCAGAAACGTTCTGGAAAATAAAACCGGAGGCGGGGAAATTTGAGCGGAAAAACAACACTTTTCGGAATATTCGGGCATCCGGTTTCGCACAGCCGCTCTCCCGACATGCACAACGCGGCGTTTTCCGCGCTTGGAATGAACTGCAGATACGATGCATATAACATCGCCCCGGACAAAATTAAATTCGCGGTGGAAACCATGCGCGCCCTGCCTCTTCGCGGAGTGAACGTAACGGTTCCTCACAAGCGGACGATTATGGACGAAATGGATTTTCTTTCCCCTGAAGCCGAGCTTGCGGGCGCGGTCAACACGGTGAAAAACGATGACGGACGCCTGTCAGGATACAACACCGATATAGACGGTGCGCTTAAAGCGCTTGAGGTTGCGACCGGTTTTGAGCCGGAAGGCAAAACCGCATTCATCATAGGAGCGGGAGGAGCCGCAAGGGGGCTCATTTCGGGGCTTTGCATGAAAAACGCGAAACAGATTTTCATCGCTAACAGAACCGCCGGAAAAGCGGAAGCATTGGGGAGCGAATTCGCCGGAAAATTCTCAGGAATTAAAATTGAAATTTCGGATTTGCGAAGTAAAAAGACCTCGGAATTGCTTGCCTCCGCCGACATTCTCATAAACTGTTCATCGGCGGGAATGGAAGGCAACGAGCCGCTTGATTTGCCGCTTGAAAAATTCACGGGCGCGTTCGGGGTTTACGACCTTGTTTACAAACCGCTTCTGACCCCACTTGTGGCGCGCGCGCGCGAACTTGGAATAAAAGCGGAATCGGGGCTTGAAATGTTGCTCTATCAGGGAGCGAAATCTTTTGAAATCTGGACGGGCATGGACGCGCCGGTTGAGGTGATGAAAAAAGCGCTCGGAGAGGGGTAGGAAATTAGACGGAGATAGACGGAGCGATTGAACAAAGCGGGTGAGGTTTATGCGACACCTACAAACTTGTCAAGCTTGTTAATCTTCCTTTGAAGAAGTTTCTTGTCTTTTAATTCGCATTCCCATATTCGCAAAATATTCCAGCCTTTGTTTTTAATGGTTCTGCTTACTAACCTGTCTCGTTTCTTGGTTCCTTCAATTTTCTTGACCCAAAACTCTCTGTTGTTTTGAGGTATTTCTCCGTGTTTAGGGCAGTCGTGCCAAAAACATCCGTCAACAAAGATTACCACCTTGTCTTTTGGAAATGTAATGTCGGGTTTGCCGAAAATTGGATATTTGCGCCGCCAACCAGTTAAATGGGTTTGCTTTAGTATTTTAATCAATTTGCCTTCGGTTGATTTGTTTCCGGTGGAACGCACTCTGCCCATAAGCCATGAGCGTTTCTGTTTTGAATAGACATCAGCCATTTTTTTGTTATTTTGTTGCAGATTTCTTTTTTGACACATAATTTTTCTTTGATTTATCAACTCTGCGTAACAAAAAAGAAATCAAACTTAGAACATCAAGACAATCGTCTTCATTGAAAAACTTTCTAACATCTTTAGATGTGCTATGAGAGACGGGATTTCGAAAAGAACTCACCATACCTGCTGACAATAATTGTTGGCCTTTTTGAATATTCTTTTTCGTTTTTGGTTTTTGAAAAGGAGTTTGAATTTCCAAAATGGGATTGGGTTCAGAGAAGACTTTATTAAATAGAGATTCCCCATCAGCGTCAACGTTCGACTTTTTTGCAACCTTATCCTGATAAATCTGCTGTCCATCCTTAGCGGCTTCGAGATACTGACGATTCTTATAGAAATCAATCAATTCATTTTGAAGATCCTTGTGAAGATGTCTCCAGTGATAATTGGGATAAAGTGGAACGATCTTTAATAAACTGTCAAATATCTTTTCCGAATCTTTTTCTCCGATTGCTGAAATATCCCCTATCGTCCGGAAAAAGGTTGTCGCACTCCTTTTAGTGTCTTCAGACATTGAAGAAAACCACTTCTCAAGAGGAAAACCAGATCTTCTACAAAACTCTTTATCTTTCTTCTCTTTACGTTTTTTCCTCCATTCCCTTTCAATCTGCCCTATACAACCTTTTAATTTTGCATGCAAAACACTCATTTTGGGGTGTTCCCAGTTCAAACTCTGCCTGTTCGTTGAAATTACATCTTCGGAAAGATCGTCAATAAAATCGATTTCCAACCAACCACTCAAATAAGAATAAAAATGACTTGATGTGCTCTCGGCAAACTGATAGGGAGACTGAACTAATTTTCGCCGAGAGAACAAAGTAACACCTCTCGCATTTGTATTTGGTTTAATAGGATCTTTAGAAGCAATGATATTTCCTCTAATCTTCCATTTTTTTAGATACCCTAAATGTTTAATTCCCTTCAAACCATTTGGGAAATTCCACTCAAATTCTGGTTCCAACAAATCAAAGCGCATTTTATTTTCCACATTAATTTTTCGGTTCTCATTGTGCTTAACAGACACCTTAAAAGTTTTGTCTACTATAAAAAACCTCGCTATGCCAGAAGCAAGATCTTTCGCTGAAAATTGACTCCGGCGTTTGATCTTTTCCAGTGTTACAATAGTTCCGTCCTTCCTTGTTGAAGATTGATCTACAACCTGATGGTCAACAAAATACTCTCCTTTTGAATCTATTATTTTTTTCCAGTCCATCTTAAAAACATTTCTCTTCTTATCCTTGACAGTATCTACTGTAATCATTTTCACTATTCCGAAAAATGAGAGTTTTCCCAACCCCTTTTTGCCTATGGGCTTTCGTTTTTTATTAGGCGTAAATTTGTTCCCTTCTTCCCTGCGATTCCGACCTATAACAAGAAATTTATCTTGAATATCATCACGTGACATCCCCGAACCATCATCACTAACCACGATTTTCTTTTCATCCTTATCGTGTAATTCCACATTTACATTTTCAGCATCAGCATCATATGAATTTGCTATTAACTCACTCAAAACTGGCGGAAGGGTGGAATACATCCTTACTCCAAGGTGCTCTATAACCTTGGGGTCAAATGTCATTGTCAATTGTTTTTCTGGCATAACTTAACTTTCGCAGATGGATTTTCCTATCCTATAGGCAAGTTGCGGGGGTACGGCATTGCCTATCAGTTTAGATACAGTATTTGAAATCTTGCATTTAAAAATATAATCCGGTGAAAATGTTTGCAGGGTCGCGCCCTCTTTTAGAGATAACCCCCTGTTTTCGTCAGGATGGGCAAAGCGACCGTTGGAAATCCCATTAAATCGCGTAGTAATTGTTGAAGCAGGCTTTTTCCACCTCAACCTTCCATACACATCTCTAAAAGAGTTATCTTTGCCCTTGTAAGCCTCTATTTGGAGTTCCGGGTCGTCTTTCCATGCGCTTCTTGTACCACCATTTTTTGGTGTAACCCTGAGACGTCTTAAGTTTTTTGCGGATAAATCCGCCACCATATCCATGAAATTATTTTCATCCCTGTGTCCGGATTGAAGAGCAGGAAATCCGTTGTGGACACCGATAAAATTTTCGAGAACGGACTCACTCTCCGGTTTGGGAAGGCTAATTGACTTATTTACTCTGGAAGCAACTAAAACAAACCTCTTTCTACTTTGCGGAACTCCGTAATACTTTGCATTTATAACATCATCGTCTATTTCATATCCGTTTTTCCTGAGTTTCCTACAAAACTCACCAAGTCCGCTTTCTGATTCTTTTCTTTTGATTCCGGGAACATTCTCTATAACCACATAACCCGGCTTGTAATAAGAGACAAAACGCCAGAAATCCTCAAGCAATCCCTTGCTTCCTTCCGATGACCTCCTGTTAGTATTCAAAATACTCCAATACTGACACGGGCTACACCCTATAAAAACTAAATTGTCATCATTGCGTTTAATTCCACACTCTTTTTCCAAAAAAGTTCTTGGAAGTTTCCTTATATCCTTAAGAAAAAATCTGGATGCGGGATGGTTTGCTTCATATGTTTCTCTGCAATCCTCATCTATATCAATGCCAGCGACAACGTGTATATCCGCCATTTTCATGCCCTGCGACATACCGCCCGCGCCACAAAAGAAATCAACGGCTTTTAGAGAGGCCTTCTTCATCTTCCCACTCCCAACTTGTCAATCAAAGTTACAATGTGTGTGGCTATTGCAGATGAAGCAATCCTTAAAACTTTGTCCGGATCGTATTCTTCCTCCTCTTCTGAATCATGAACAAGTTTCTTGTACATGGCCAAAGTGAGAATGCCGACACCATACTTGAAGCGATGCATTATTATTTCTCTCTCATCCTCATCGCTTTCTTTGGTAAGAAGAGAAGAAAGATATCTGTTGCCCTTGTTGACATATATGATCAAAGATTCTCCCTTGTGCACCATTGCGCCCGACTCTTTGTCAAACTCGTATTCATCCCATTCTTCCTCCTCCACCCATACGATGTCGGGGAAATCTTTGGACGGAGCAGTTTGTGGCTTTGTATCCCCAGTATTTCCAGAGGGCTTGGAGACCGGTTCTTCTGGAGCTGTGATTCGAACTTTGACACTAAAAATCAGGGGGTCAACCCTGCTTGAATCGTCAAACCCAAATTCAACGGTAATTTCATCCCCCTCTTTGGCGCCTTTTGGAGGGCTTATCTTTACACGGAGTTTTCCATTGCGAAGGGATGCCGAATTTGGCAGAACGCTTGCAGGGGGATACACAAATTCTCCACTATCGTTTTCTCTTGTCAGGTAATCATTACCAGCATCAGTTGAACATTCTATTCTTCTGTAAGTATTAATGGGAACGCTCTTTACATCGTCTTCTTCCAAATTTAGTGGGTTTAAAAATGAGGGGAATTGTTCTCCCTTGTAGGAATCATCTCCTCCGGAAACCTGAGTTTCATCTTCAACAACGGCTCCCACATCAAAGAGTTCCTGCAGGTCTGGGCTGTTTTTTATAAGACCAGAGAGAAATTCTTTGCTTGACTCATCGTCTATTTGATCGGCTACGCGACGGCTTCTTACTTCTCTTGCATAATTTCTGAGATTCCCATCTTCCCTTAATGCGTCAATGACTATTTTCTTCAATTCCCTTGTAAGTTCTATGTCCGACATCCGTTCTCTGTCGGGCTTAAAGACCGCCGAGCGAGCGGTATTGTCCATTTCATTGCAATCAATTTGAACTATCAAATTATTCCTCAAGTCATCAAGGTTTGCTTTCCCTAAAAAGCTTCTTCTCTCCTTTGCCTGAGATTGACCGTTGATTGTATAAAAACCTCTGTAACGATAGGTTTTCAAATAATCCTTCAACCGTAATCCGAAATACCATATGCGGATTGTCCCCAAGCTGGAATTTTCAGAATTTGTTATAAGGCCGTCAACCTCAATCTTGCTTTCCTGATCACCTTCTTCATCGCCGCCCAAAAGAACCGTTTTCATACCGGAAAAGGTTCTTGGTGCTATACCTTCAGACCTCAGACCACCTTTCGTCGGCTGGGCATCAAAATCATAAAGACGAACGGGTAGAGCGCAATCAATAAGATTTGTCGTCAAAGCGTTATGTAAACCCAAATCAACCGCGCGAGCACCGGGACCTATGTCATATTCATACAATTTTACTATACTGCCACCTTCCCGAAGAACCCCTATGTCTTCTCTACC
>NZ_CDWCUL010000002.1:0-58384 GCF_977828045.1 Candidatus Mycalebacterium sp.
ATGGCCCGAAACTCGGAGGCCAGTCCCAGTCTTCAACCGAGTCATTTGTCGCAAAAATTATTCCTCAGGACGGCAGGTGGCTTGATTTTGATTTTGACTCAAAAAACTTTCTTAACGTCCGCATTGACCGTAGAAAAAGGTTTCTTGTTACGCTTTTCCTCAAGGCGCTGGGATATACGGAGAGAGAAATTCTTGACCATTTTTACAGTATAGAAACCGTCCGGTTTGAGAAAGACGGCGCGTCAAAAGAAATAAATCCGAAAACAATTATTTATCAGAAAAGTTCCGCGGACATCAAAAAAGGCGACGAAGTAATTGTCAAAAAAGGCAGAAAGTTCACTCAAAGAATTATTGAAAGATTGAAAAGTCTGAAAATAGAAACCATTCCTCTGGAGAGTGAATCGGAACTGCTTGACAAGATATGCGCCGAAGACATATTCACAAAAGACGGCGAAGTTATCGCAAGATTTGGAGAAAAAATCACCGAAGAAATTCTGCAAGCCGCCGGAGATAATTCAGTTAAAAAAATCTCGTTCTACTACATGGACGATATTTCCATTCCTTCTTCGGTTGCCGACACCTTGATTGAAGAAAAGAGGGTTTACGGAAACTCAATCAACAACACCTTTGCCCTTAAAGTGAAACAGGGCAACGCCGGCAAGAAAGAGTTTGCAAAACTGACCGGCAACCTGTCAGGTTTTCTCGCCGATACCAAAGATGAAGATACGATATGTTTTGAAAATCTTCCCATGAACGACATTGAAGGGCTTAGGAACAAGTTTGTCAAGATTGGCGCCGGGGTTGAGGTGTTCTGTGACGGGGCTATTGTTGAGATATACAAAAAATTCCGTCCTACAAATCCGCCGAGTTCGGATGCGGTAAGAGTTTTCTTTTCCGATATGTTTTTCAACCCCTCCAAATACCGGCTTTCGCAGGTTGGAAGGAAAAAACTGAACTACAAACTCAAACACAATGTTGATGAGGAAATTCTCAGGCTCACACGCGAAGATATTATTCAGACGCTGAAATACCTCTTGGAACTCAAAGGTGGGCGCAGGCAGGTGGACGACATAGATCATCTCGGCAACCGAGGGGTTAAAACAGTGGGTGGATTGATAGAAGACACTTTCTATAGCGGGCTTGAAAAATTTTCGCGCTCCGTGAAAGAAAGGATCGGATACCAGAGCATAGAGAACAAAATGCCCAGAGAGATAGTGGTGCCTAAGGTTGTGGACACAATAGTCCGGGACTTTTTCAAAACGGGTCAGTTGTCGCAGTTTATGGACCAGACTAATCCGCTTTCGGAAATCACTCACAAAAGGCGTCTCAGCGCGCTGGGTCCAAAGGGGCTTACGCGCGAAAGAGCGGGATTTGCCGTCAGGGACATTCACGCATCGCATTACGGACGGATTTGTCCGGTTGAAACGCCCGAGGGACCAAACATCGGGCTTATATCAAGCATCAGCACTTACGCCGAAATTGACGATTACGGATTTATACGCACTCCCTACCGCGTTGTTAAGAACGGAAAAGTAACGGATGAAATCGTCAAGATGAGCGCTCTTGAGGAAGAGGAGAAAAACATCATCATAGCGCAGGCAAACGCTCCTCTGGACAGCAAGGGAATGTTTATTCTGGACTTTGTTTCATGCCGCTCCGAGGGCGAAATCAAAATGGTGGAAAATGACAAAGTTACCTATATGGACGTTTCGCCGTCCCAGCTTGTTTCAATCTCCGCCTCTTTGATACCGTTCCTTGAGCACGACGACGCGAACAGAGCTCTTATGGGCTCAAACATGCAGAGGCAGGCGGCTCCTTTGATTAAGGCGGTCGCGCCACTTGTGGGAACGGGGCTTGAGTCTTCAGTCGCAAAAGACTCCGGAGTTGCGGTCATCGCCAGAGAGGATGGCGAAGTCATTCACGTGGATGCCGAGATTATCGTTGTGAAAAACAGCAAGACGGCAAAGTCCGTCGACTCTTTGGACTCCGGCGTGGAAATATACAAAATGATTAAGTTCAGAAAATCCAATCAGGGAACCTGCTGGAACCAAACCCCGATTGTTTCCAAGGGTCAGAAAGTGGTCAAAGGGCAGGTTATTGCGGACGGACCCTCAACCAAAAACGGCGAACTGGCACTGGGGCAGAACATTATGGTGGCGTTTATGCCATGGGGCGGATATAACTTTGAAGACGCGATACTTATCAGTGAAAGAATCGTAAAAGACAATGTTTTCACCTCCGTTCACATAGAGAAGTCTGAGTGTCAGGCAAGAGAAACCAAACTGGGGCGCGAGGAAATCACCCGCGACATTCCCAATGTTGGAGAGGAGGCCCTCAAAAATCTTGATGATAGTGGCATAATCCGGGTTGGCTCAACGGTCAATATGGGGGACATTCTTGTGGGCAAAATATCCCCCAAAGGCGAGGTGCGTCTGTCACAGGAGGAAAAACTTCTTCGCGCGATTTTCGGAGACAAAGCCAGAGATGTTAAAGACACATCCCTTAAAAGTCATTCTTCCATTCCCGGCACGGTTATAGACGTCAAGGTGCTAACTTCACGCGCCGTTTCGGAAAAAGACCCGCGGGCGAAAAATATTGAGGTTAATGACATTGAGAAAATAAAAGGTGAAATGAAATATGAGTCGCGCATTTTGAAACAGAGCGCGACTGAAACTGTGGCGTCTTTGCTGAAAGGCAAGAAGGCGTCATCAGAAATTAAGAGTAAAGGCGAAAAGATAATTTCCAAGGGAGACTCTTTTACCGCTGACAATCTCGCGCTTCTCAATCTTGAAGATATAAAGGGCATAAAAGTTGAGCCGAAAGCTCTCTCCGAACAAGTCAAGATGGCGGTGGAGGCGGTTTTAAAGCAGATAGACGACCTTGAAGAGAAGTATGAGGATAATAAAAAGAAACTTGAACAAAAAGACGACCTCGCGCCGGGTGTTCTCAAAACCGTCAAGGTCTTTGTCGCTGTCAAAATGAATCTTCAGGTCGGAGACAAAATGGCGGGACGGCATGGTAACAAGGGCGTCATCTCAAGAATTCTTCCTCAGGAAGATATGCCTTATATGGAGGATGGCACGCCGGTTGATATGGTGCTCAACCCTCTGGGAGTTCCGTCCCGAATGAATGTCGGGCAGGTGCTGGAAACGCATCTGGGCTGGGCAACCAGAAAAATCGGAGAGCAACTCAACGAATACATTGAGCAAAACTACGGAGTCGCGGCGCTCAAAGCTAAACTCAAAGAATCTTACGGAAAACAGGGCGGGGACACTTCATTTATAGACAAAATGAACGAAGATGAAACGCGCAATTTTGTCAAAGCCCTCAAAGACGGTATTCCCGTCGCGTCTCCGGTTTTTGACGGTGCGACCGAAGAAGAGATAAAAAGTTTTATGGACCTGGCAGGGGTTTCAGAAGACGGAAAAACAATCCTGTTTGACGGGCGCACCGGAGAGCCGTTTGACCAGAAAGTAACGGTTGGAATTATGTATATGCTCAAACTTCACCACCTTGTTGAGGAGAAAATCCACGCACGTTCAATAGGGCCTTACTCACTTGTCACGCAGCAGCCGCTCGGCGGAAAGGCGCATTTCGGCGGACAGCGGCTCGGTGAGATGGAGGTTTGGGCGCTTGAGGCATACGGCGCCGCGTACACGCTTCAAGAGTTTCTGACGGTTAAGTCCGATGATGTCGCCGGAAGAACAAAGATGTTCGCGTCAATCGTTGAGGGTAAAATGGGGCTTGATCCCGGAATTCCGGAATCTTTCAACGTTCTCAGAAAAGAACTTCAGTCGCTTGGACTTCAAATAGATTTGATTTCCGACAGCGATGAAGAAACAGCAGAATCACGGTCAAGGCTGGCGGCAAAACAGAACAGGGGGGCAAAAAATGGAATTTGAAGACATGGTATCAAATAAAGCTGACAACTATTCGGGGGTTCAGATATCAATAGCGTCTCCTGAAGCCATCAAGTTATGGTCTCACGGGGAGGTTAAGAAACCCGAAACTATAAATTACAGAACATTTAAACCGGAAAAGAACGGTTTGTTCTGTCCAAAAATTTTCGGTCCCGTAAAAGATTACGAATGCGCCTGCGGCAAATACAAACGGCTAAAACACAGAGGGATTGTCTGCGAAAAATGCGGCGTTGAGGTTACGACCTCAAAATTGAGACGGGAAAGAATGGCTCACATAGACCTTGCCTCGCCCGTTGTTCATATCTGGTTTTTGCGCAGCACCCCGAGCCGCATAGGAATGATTCTTGACATGAGCATCAGGGACATTGACAGGGTTCTCTACTACGAATCCCATGTGGTCGTAAGCCCGGGCGCCCATCCTCTCAAAATGGGGCAGACGCTCACGGGTGAAGATCTGTCTCAACTGCGGCAGGCGGAATATGTGATTACCGCTCTCAGGAGTTGTCCGGAAGAGGGCATTTTCTTCAACCTTGAAACCGAAGAGGACGTGAATCGCGCCGTTGCGTTTTTTATTAGCGAAGAAGTCATGTCTCAGGTCAAAGACTATTGGTATAAACATCTTCTACCCGCGGAGCTGGTTACTAAATTTTCCCTGCAAAATGTTATGTCGGGTAAAACCGGTATTTCCGAGCCGGAAGCCCGGCAGATGCTCCATTCTTTTATGGATGCGAAAAAGGGGCTTGAGAAAGAGCAGGCGGCCTATGACGCGAAAGTATCGGAGTCGGGCGAACTTGGGTCCGGAGGAAAACTCAAAGAGGCAATGGACAATTTTCAGTCCGTTAAAAAAGAGTTTGAGCAAAAATTCGCGAAACACTACAAAACCCTCGGACTTAAAGAAATTCCCACGAGTGATAAAAAAATTCGGGATGCTTTCAAACAACTTTCCAAATCCGGAGGTGCGGACAAAAAAGCCTTCGACGTTTCCCGCGATAATCTCACGAAGGGTGATGCCGGAAAAGAGCACGCCGCATTGCGCAAACTGTATAAGGAAGCCGAGAAAAACATAAAGAAAGTGGAAGCCGAGGGAGAGGAAGTTCCCCCGCATCTCAAAGATGCGCAGGAGCGACTCGTGAAAGCCAAAGAAGGTTTGAAAAAATCTCAGAGCAACTTCGCCAAAATTATAAAAAAAGTAACTTTTACCGAAAAGGAAATCAAAACCCTTACCGAGGCGGATGAAAGTTTTGAGATTGATTACACATACGGAATGGGCGCCGAAGCTATTTACGATATGCTCAAAAGTATTGATTTGAAATCACTTTCGGAAGAGTTGAAAACGGAGATGCAGGAATCAAGTTCTTCACTCAAAAAGGCGAAAATCGCAAAAAGGCGCAAGATTTGTGAAACCTTCCGCAAGTCAAACAACCGCCCCGAGTGGATGGTTCTCAAAACAATTCCCGTTCTGCCGCCGGATTTGCGTCCGCTTGTTCCGCACGGAGGGCGTTTCGCCACTTCAGACCTTAATGTTCTCTACAGAAGGGTTATCAACAGAAACAACCGCCTGAAACGGTTGCTTGAACTGGACGCGCCCGACATCATCGTCAGGAATGAGAAAAGAATGCTACAGGAAGCAGTGGATGCGCTATTTGAAAATGGTAGGCGGGGAAGACCTGTTCTCGGTCACAACCACCGTCCGCTGAAAAGTCTGACCGACATAATAAAGGGCAAAAGTGGGAGATTCCGCCAGAACCTGCTCGGGAAAAGGGTGGATTATTCAGGGCGTTCCGTTATTACAGTGGGACCGGACCTCAAACTTCACCAGTGCGGGCTTCCCAAACAGATGGCGCTTGAGCTTTTCAAGCCGTTTATTTATCAGAAACTGCAGGAGCTCAAAAACAAAGACGGCAGCCCCATCGCGCCGACAATCAAAATAGCGAAAAAGTTTGTTGAAACCGGCGCTCCGGTGGTGTGGGATGCCCTTGACGATGTGATTAAAGAGCACCTGGTTATGCTTAACCGCGCTCCGACCCTTCACAAATTGAGCATTCAGGCTTTTGAGCCGGTGCTTGTGGAAGACAGGTCCATCAGGGTTCATCCGCTTGTCTGCCCCGCTTATAATGCAGACTTTGACGGCGACCAAATGGCCGTTCATCTGCCTCTGTCCATAGAGGCGCAAGCCGAGTGCCGCACGCTTGTGATGTCCACAAACAACATACTTTCCCCGGCGCACGGCAAGCCCGTGATTCTGCCCACGCAGGACATCGTTCTCGGAATCTACTACATGACCAAGGATTCCGCTCACAGCAAAGGGGAAGGCAAATACTTCTCCTCGCCCGAAGAGGTCATTATGGCGTATGATTCGGGGCACATCGGGATTCACACTCTGATGAAAATCAAAATCAACGACGAGCTTGTTGAAACAACCGTGGGCAGGGTCATTCTCTATGACGAGGCGATTCCGAAAACCATTCCGTTTAAGATGGTCAACAAACCGATGAACAAGGGTGAAGTTGAGAACCTTGTGGATACGTGTTTTAGAAAAAACGGTGGGAAGGAAACCGTTGTTATGGCGGACCGCATAAGGACTCTTGGATTTAAATACGCCACAAAATCCGGCATTTCAATTTCCATTAACGACATGGAAATTCCCGAGAGCAAGGAAAAAATTGTTGAGGAGGCGCGCGAAGAGGAACTCAAGGTTCACGGGCAGTATTCTCAAGGGCTGTTGACGGACGGAGAGCGCTATAACAAGGTTGTGGACATCTGGACGAAAGCGAGTGATGAGATTGCCGAAGATGTTATGGAAAACATCAAGTTTGAGACCGTTAAAGACGACAAAGGCGTCGAGAGAACAAGCACAAGCTCAAACCCGATATACATGATGATTGATTCCGGAGCACGGGGCAGCATGTCCCAGATGAGGCAGCTTGCCGGAATGAGGGGGTTGATGGCGAAGGGAGATGACACCATTATTGAGAAGCCCATAACCTCAAACTTCCGCGAAGGGTTGAAGGTGATGGACTACTTTCTTTCAACCTACGGCGCACGCAAAGGTCTTGCCGATACTGCCCTTAAAACTGCAAATGCGGGCTATCTCACAAGGAAACTCATTGATGTCGCGCACGACATAATTGTGCAAGAGGAAGAATGCGGAACCATTGAGGGGCTTATTTACACAAATGAAGTGGATGGCGGGAAGATTAAAAAACGGGTTGGAGACAGAGTGCTCGGAAGAGTTGTTCTGGATGACTTAAAAGATCCGGAAACAGGTGAAATCATTGTCAAAGGCGGGAATGAAATAGACAACGACGCCTCTGAAAAAATTAATCAAAGCAGTATCAATGAGGTTAAAATCCGCTCGGTTCTAACCTGCGACACCGAAGAGGGAATATGCCGTCTTTGCTACGGGAGAAACCTCTCAACCGGAAAAATCGTGGATATAGGCGAGGCAGTCGGAATTATGGCGGCTCAGTCCATCGGCGAGCCGGGAACTCAGCTCACGATGAGAACCTTTCACGTGGGCGGAGAGGCGAAAGCCGAAGTTGCCACTCTTGAAAACAACCACCTTGGAACCGTATCACTGTCCAATGTGGAAACGGTTGAACTGCAACCGGGCGCTCTGTGGCGCGTCATCAACAGAAACGGCCGCATTTCAATTGTGGATGAAAAAGGCTACGAGAAGGAAACACACAAACTTGAGCAGGGAGCCATCTTGAAGGTTAAGGACGGTCAGAAGGTCAAGTGGGAGCAGAACAAAGAGGACGGAAAGGTTGAAAACGAAACCCTTGCCGAGTGGGATCCTTACACAAACCAGTATATCGCCGAGAGTTCGGGAACAATTCAGTGGAAAGATCTGGAAGAGGGCAAAAACTTCCGCCAGCAACCCGATGAGATTACCGGGATTCTCAAAATTGAGGTTGTAGCTCCACCGACGGGTATTAAGGAACTTGCAAAACTGAACCCGACCATCATCATCAGGAGCGGCAAGAATTCCAAACAGGAATTCGGTCTTCCGGTGGGCGCGATTATTGAGAAGAATAGCGGCGAAAAGGTGGTGCCCGGAGACATTGTCGCAAAAATTCCGAAAAAGAGAATAACAAAAGACATAACCGGCGGACTGCCGAGGGTCGCTGAACTGTTTGAAGCGCGCGTTCCCAAAGATAAAAACCTTGCGATAGTAAGCGAGATTGACGGCACCGTGTCATTCGGGGAAGACGTGAAAGGCAAAAGGCGCATTTTGGTTAATCCGCAAATCGGAGAGGAGAAGGAATATATTGTTCCGAAAGGAAAACACATCATCGTCAGCGAAGGCGATTTTGTAGTCGCGGGCGACAAGATTGTGGACGGAGATGAGAACCCGCATGACATTCTGAAAATTAAAGGAGAAAAAACGCTCAGCGAATTTCTCGTTAAAGAGATTCAGAGTGTTTATGAACTGCAGGGAGTCAGGGTCAACGACAAGCATATTGAAGTAATTGTCAGGCAGATGCTAAAAAGGGTGAAGATCAAAGACCCCGGAGATACAACAATGATTCCCGGCGAGTCCGTAACGAAATCCATGTTTCACAAAGAGAACGCCGAAGTGGAAGAGCAGGGAGGCAAACCCGCCGCCGCCGAACCGTTGTTGCTCGGAATAACGCGCTCGTCTCTCATCACTGAAAGCTGGCTGTCCGCGGCATCTTTCCAGGAAACGACAAAAATTCTCACCGAAGCCGCCTGCGAGAGCAAAGAGGACAAACTCAAAGGGTTGAAAGAGAACGTCATTCTCGGAAGACTCATTCCTGCCGGCACGGGTCTCAATGTGTATAAAAACATTAAAATTGAGACTGAAGATCAGGCAGTTCCCATGCCTCTTGTGGAAGAAGCCAAATCTAAACAGATTAAAGAGAAATCGGGAGTGTAGCTTTGCCTCCCGTTTCGGACGGCATGGAAAAAGCTTATACTCCAGCTCCCCTTGAAAAAAAATGGCGGGACTACTGGCTTGAAAATGAAAAATTCAAGTCGGCACGGGGGGTAAAAGGGAAAAAGAAAAGTTTTTCCATAGTGATGCCGCCTCCCAATGTTACGGGCTCTCTGCACATCGGGCACGCTCTTAACAACACTTTTCAGGACGTTCTTGTCCGCTATAAAAAAATGAAAGGTTTTGATGTTCTCTGGGTTCCGGGAACGGATCATGCCGGAATCGCGACCCAGATGGTTGTTGAGCGCGAACTTGCGAAAGAGGGGCTTACAAAAGAAAAATTGGGCAAAGAGCATTTTGTTGAAAAGATTTGGGAGTTCAAGGAAAAATCCGGCGACAGAATTGTTGAACAGATAGGCAGGCTGGGATTCATTCCCGATTGGAGCACACAACGTTTTACAATGGATGACGGGTTTTCAGACGCCGTTAAACATGTGTTTGTTGATCTTTACAAAAAAGGTTTAATACGGCGCGACAACCGTCTGGTTAATTACGATCCCGAACTGAAAACGGCTATTTCCGATTTGGAAGTGGAGCAGAAAGAGGTTCCCGGCAATTATTGGCACATCAAATACCCGTTTAAAAATGGCGGCGGCCACATAGTTGTTGCGACCACAAGGCCCGAAACCATGTTCGGAGACACCGCAGTGGCGGTTCACCCTGAAGACAAAAGGTATAAAAACCTTATCGGCTCAGAGGTGGAGTTGCCTCTCACGGGCAGATTTATTCCGGTAATTACCGATGAGTATTCAGACCCCGAAAAAGGAAGCGGCGCGGTCAAGATAACCCCAAGCCATGATTTTAATGATTTTGAAGTCGGTAAACGGCATGACTTGCCGCTTGTGAACATTTTTGACGAAGATATGCGCCTGAATGAAAACGTACCCGAAAAATATCGGGGACTTGAAAGGTTTGAGGCGCGTAAAAAACTCGTTGCCGATCTTGAAGCGGGCGGCTTCCTTGAAAAAACCGAATCCGTTTCCCATACGGTTCCCTACGGCGACAGGTCCGGCGCAGTCATTGAACCGCGCATTATGGAACAGTGGTATATGGATGTGAAACAACTTGCGGCCAAGGCGGTCAAGTCGGTTAAAAAGGGAGATATGGTTTTTTATCCAAAGTTCTGGGAGAGCACATATTTTCAATGGATGAACAACATAGAGCCGTGGTGCATATCAAGGCAGTTATGGTGGGGACATCAAGTACCTGCCTGGTATGGTCCCGACGGCGAAGTGTTTGTTGAAGAAGACGAAAAAACAGCCTTCGAAAGCGCAAGCAGACATTACGGGGAAGATGTTGTCCTCAAAAGAGATCCGAATGTTCTGGACACCTGGTTTTCTTCAGCTTTATGGCCGTTTGTTACGATGAACTGGGGCACGAATGACAATTCCCTGTTCCAAAAATACTATCCCACAACGGTTCTGATAACGGGTTTTGACATCATCTTTTTCTGGGTGGCGCGTATGGCGATGATGGGGCTTCAATTCACCGGCAAACCGCCTTTCACGGACATCTTCATTCACGGCTTGATAAGGGACGAGAACGGCGAGAAGATGAGCAAAACCAAGGGAAACGTGATTGACCCGCTTGAAGTTGCCGATGAGTTTGGAGCGGACACCCTGCGTTTTTGTCTCTGTGCACTTTCTTCGGGCGGAAAGGATATAGACCTTTCCGTTTCAAGCATACGGGGCTACAGAAATTTTATGAACAAGATATGGAACGCATCCAGATTTGTTCTTGAAGACGAAGCGATTATCCGGCGGCAAGCCGAAATTCCCGACGCTTTGAAACGGATTGAAACTTCCAAAGAGAAAACACGTTTGAGCAAAACTGACAAATGGATACTTGCAAGTTTGCACGGTTGTCTGAAACAAATTGATGACTTTATGGATGAATACGAGTTCGGGAAAGCCGCTCAGGAGATTTACCGTTTCTTCTGGAGAAATTTTTGCGATCGCTACATTGAAGCCGCGAAAATCTCAATGCGCAGTTCCGATGAGCAAACCGTGCTCAGGACGGCGGCTGTTCTTTTGTATGTTCTCTCCGCCTCAATGCGCGCACTGCACCCTTTCTGCCCGCATCTTACCGAAGAGATTAATGACAGGATGGGGGCGTTGCTTGGAGTTAAAACTTTGAATTTGCTTGATTTGGATTATCCGGCGCATGATAAAAAAATTGAAAAAGAGTTCAGCGCAGACTTTAACGATATAAGTTTTCTGTTTGAGGGATTGATTGATGAAATCCGCACAAAAAGGGGGGAGGGGGGCATTAAAGTGTCTGAAAAAATTAATGTCGTCTTCTTTCCCGAAGCCGGAGAAGACGAAGAGCGCATAAAACAGTTAATTGAGTCCGAAGCGGGAGTTTTGAAAAAACTCGCGGGAATTTCCTCTCACAGTTTTTGCGCGAACGAAGATGAGTTTTCCTCCGCGTCGGGGCTTGCGGGCTCAGTTTCCTTTGCCGTTTTGGACGATTTACAAACTCAAACCGGCAAGCGGTTTAACATTAGTCTGAAAATTGAGCCTGAACGTAAAGAGCAAATGAGTGTTCCGAACATTGAATCCGTTCACAGAAAACTGGACGAACTCTCTGAACAAATCCGTGAATGCGAACGTAAACTCGCAGATCCGGATTTCAAAAACAAGGCTCCGGAGAAAATTATCCAAAAAGAAAAAGGGAAACTTGAAGAGTTTGCGCGCCGCAAAGAGGTTCTTGAATCAGAACTCAAACAGGGGTGAAAAATTGAAAATTACTCCGGAAAAAGGTTCATCTGCGTGGGAGATAATTTCAAATCATCTATCTCCACTTTATAATCTCCCGTAAAACAGGCGTAGCAATATCCTTCTTTTTTTGTATTGAAGGGAGAGTAGTTTTGAATCGCTATGTCTATTCCCTCTTTGCTTAAATATCCCAGAGAGTCCGCGGTTATGTATTTTTTTATTTCTTCGGTATTCAACGAGTTTGCTATCAGTTCGCCCTTGTCAGGCGTGTCTATACCGTAATAGCAGGGAAACTTCATCGGTGGCGCACATATTCTCACGTGGACCTCTTTTGCTTGCGCCCCCCTGAGCATTTTCACTATTTTTCTGCTTGTGGTTCCCCGAACGATTGAATCGTCCACCACCACAACCCGTTTGTTTTTTATAACCTCTCTAACCGCACTGAGTTTGAGTTTTACGCCGAAGTTCCTGATTGACTGCTCCGGCTCAATAAATGTTCTGCCGACATAGTGGCTTCTCAAAAATCCCATTTCAAGGGGAATACCGAGTTGCTCGGCGTAACCCATCGAGGCGGGAACACCTGAGTCGGGAACGGCGATAACAATGTCAGCGTCTGCCGGGTGCTCAACGGCAAGCCGCTTGCCTAACTCCTTTCGCACCAGATAAGTGCTGCGCCCGTTCATGGAACTATCGGGACGGGAAAAATATATGTATTCAAAAACACAGGTTGCCGGCGGTTTTTTCTGAAACGGTTTGAGTGATTGAATTCCTTCTTCGTCAATAATGACAATTTCGCCGGGTTCTATTTCTCTTACATATTGAGCTTCTATCAAATCAAAGGCGCAGGTTTCAGACGCGACAACATGACAGCCGTCACCCAGTTTGCCTAACACAAGAGGTCTGAATCCGTAAGGGTCTCTCGCGGCGACAAGTTTGTTTGAATCCAGAAAAACCATTGAATAAGCGCCTTTGCACAAGGAAAGGGCGTAGATAATTCTGCCGGCGAGGTCTTGTTTGGACGATCTTGCCATCAGGTGAACAACCACTTCGGTGTCAACTGTGGACTGAAAAATCGCGCCTTCGTTCTCAAGCCGGTGCCGAAGCGTCAGTGCGTTTGTGAGATTGCCGTTATGGGCAATTGCCATTTCAGACCCGGCTCTGGTTATGACAATCGGCTGTATATTGTTCAGAGTGCTTGAACCCGAAGTCGAATAGCGAACATGCCCAATCGCGCTTGTGCCGGGAAGTTTTTTGAGCGATTCCTCATCAAAAATATCCGCGACTAATCCCATTGCGCGCTTTCTGTGAAGTCGTTTGCCGTCCGAGGTTGTAATTCCCGCGCTTTCCTGCCCTCTGTGCTGGAGGGAGTGCAGCCCAAGATACGCAAGATTGGCGGCTTCGGAGTGATTGAAAATCCCGAAAACCCCGCATTCTTCTTTCAGTTGAGACATCATAACGCCTTACGAAATCACATTCTTTTCAAACCCTTCAAGCCAGAGCCGCATCGCCTCCTCAGCATTGGTCTTAAAAATATCTTTAAATTCCATAACATTATCCGCAGTTACATTTCCAATTTTTTTCAGAGGAACCTTGTGAGATTCGAAAACTTCGCTGATTTTCCCCTCGTTTTCAGGACTCGTGGAAATAATTGTGCGCGCCTGGGTTTCGGAAAAAAGAATCGCGTTGCCGTTTTGAATTCCGGGGTTAAGCATTCCCGGAGAGACGGAGAAACCCGCCATACATCTCTGCGGAGAGAAACAACTCTCTGCGAGCGCCACCGCTAATCCTCCCTCGGAAATGTCATGGGCGGAATTAATTATACACCTGTCCGCCGCTTCAATCAAAGCCGATATAAGGCGGCTTTCAGATTCCAGATTGACTGCGGGCGGCTCTCCGGCGGTTTCACCGTGAATAAGAGCGAAATAAAGGCTGCCGCCCATTTCTTCAAAAGTGTCGCCGGCGATGAAAATCGCATCTCCCTCTTTCCTGAAATGCTGGCCAACTGCTTTTGAAATATCATTCAACAGCCCAACCATACCAACAACCGGAGTGGGATTTATTGAAACACCCGCCGTTTCGTTGTAAAAGCTCACATTTCCACTGACAACCGGAGTTGAAAAATGCTTTGCTGCCTCCGAGATGCCTTCAACCGCCTCTTTAAATTGCCACATAACTTCGGGATTTTCGGGGTTGCCGAAATTCAGGCAGTCCGTAATTCCAAGAGGTTTTGCGCCGGAACACGCTATGTTTCTCGCACTTTCGGCGACCGCGGCCTTTGCGCCTTCTCTGGGGTTAAGAATGCAATAACGGGAGTTGCAGTCGGCGGAAAGGGCGAGCGCTTTTGAAGTTCCGTCCACCAGAATAAGCGAGCAATCAGAACCGGGAGCGCCGGCGGTGTTGGCGCCCACCATGTAATCATACTGCCGGTAAATCCAGCGTTTGCTTGCGCAGAAAGGAGAGGAAAGAATTTTCAAAAAACTGTCCTTTTCCCCTCCCTCGCGAGGCGGGCCGGGAGCGGGGCGGGGAGCGGGTTTTTTTACGGTCCTGCTGTATTCGGGTGGCTCGGTTATCAAATCAATGGGTATTTCGCCGACAGTTTCACCGTTTTCCATAAGCGTGAGGTTTTTTTCGCCACTAACCTCTCCGATGACGGAAAAATCAAGCCCCCATTTTTCAAACACTTTGCGGGCCTGTTCTTCCTTTCCTTTTTTGAGCACCACCAGCATTCGCTCCTGAGATTCCGAAAGCATAATTTCATAAGGAGTCATCGCCCGTTCGCGCAAGGGGATTTTTTCACATTCAATTTTGATGCCGTTTCCGCCGCGGCTTGCCATTTCCGCCGAAGACGAAGTCAACCCCGCCGCGCCCATGTCCTGTATCCCAACTACGGCGTCCAGTTTGAAAAGCTCAAGACAACTCTCAATAAGAAGTTTTTCCGTGAAGGGATCTCCTATCTGAACGGTGGGGCGCTCACCCGGGGACTCATTGTCAAAAACATCGGAAGCCATCACCGCGCCTTTGATTCCGTCCCTGCCGGTTTTGGAACCGACATAAACAACCGGATTTCCGACTCCGCTGGCGTGTCCGGTGAAAATACCGTCTTTTTTTGCTATGCCGACTGCGAAAACGTTAACAAGTGGATTTCCGTTGTAGCAATCGTCAAAATCTATCTCGCCGCCCACCGTTGGCACGCCAACGCAGTTTCCATATCCCGCTATTCCGGACACAATGCCTTCAACGAGAAATTTGGTTTTTTCAGATTGCGGATTGCCGAACCTTAAAGAGTCAATAATCGCAACGGGGCGCGCGCCCATTGTGAAAATATCCCGTAAAATTCCGCCGACCCCGGTCGCGGCACCCTGATACGGCTCAATAAAAGAGGGGTGATTGTGGCTTTCCATTTTGAAAACAACGCAATACCCGTCCCCAATGTCCATCACTCCGGCGTTTTCACCGGGTCCGTGAATAACCGCTTTCCCCTTTGTTGGAAATTTGCGCAGATGAACTTTTGAACTTTTGTATGAGCAGTGCTCGGACCACATTGCGCCGAGAATACCAATCTCAACCGTGTTTGGCTCTCTGCCGAGTCGTTTTTTTATAAGCGAGTATTCGGGTTCCGAAAGTCCGTGTTCAAGCGCGGCGGCAAGTCCATTCCGGTATTCGGGTTTGTCTGAGGATTTCGGCATTTGCGCAGGGAAGAACCGTCGCAGATTATACCTATCAGTTGCCTGCGTGTCATTTCCGCCTTGCGTGTGCGATGTCAGTCTGTTAGTTTCCCGCTCGCAGTGCCCTGGGATATTGAAGACAGAGAAAACGCGGCAATTGTAACGATGAATTCCAATTCAGTCGGGACAATGAACAGTGGTTTTTTTGCCGACCTCAATTCCGCTTTTTTGTCATTAAAGAAAAATAGTTCCGGAAAGCCCGTTGTTCTTTGTTCGGGCGTAAAAATGTTTTCCCCCGGCCTTGACCTTGAACATTGCGTTTCTCTTTTCAAAAGAGGCGACAAAACCGAAATTGACCGCTGGTTTGAGGATTTTTTGAACGCGATGCTGACCGTTTTTAATCATTCCGCTCCGGTCGCGGCGGCAATCGGCGGACACACGATTGCCGGAGGGTGCATACTTGCGTTGTGTTGTGACACGCGAATTGCTGAAAAGGGAAAAACGCTTCTGGGCTTGAATGAAACCTCAATCGGCTTTCCCATGCCTTGTTCGCTCACCGCGCTTGTTGAAGGGGTTTTGGGAGAGAAAGAGGGCGGAAAAATCATTGGCGAGGGTAAACTCCACAGCGTTGAACAAGCGCTTGAAAACGGACTTATCAATTGCGTAGCGGAGCCCGAAACGGTGGTTTCAAAAGCGTTGAAAGAGGTTCAAAAGTTAAATTCAGGTGATTTTACCAAACTGAAAAAAGCGCAAAACGGAAAAATCTCCAAGTCAATCAGAAAAGCGTTTGCCGACGAGGATTCAAAAACTCTCGCCGGAAAACTTTCCTCCGCTGAAACGGTTGGAAAGTTGGAAGGACTGATTGAGACCTTGAAAAAAGGAAGAAAACAATGACTGAAAAACTGCTTGCCGTCCGCAAGGCGGAAACAAGAGACGCTGAAGCGATGATGCAAATCCTGAAGGAGATTGGCTGGTCTGAAAAAAGAAACGCGTTGCCTCTTGGTAAAGCCGCCAAACCGGTAAGGGGGCTCATAGAGGAATCACTTAAAAACCCGAAAGGGCACACGGTTCTGGTCGCCGAAAACAAAAATGGCAAAGTCGCGGGTTTTGTCAATGTTCACTGGGTTCCATTCATTATGCTCGCGGGAACAGAAGGATATGTTTCGGATGTGTTCGTCAGCCCTTCGGTGTCCGGAATGGGCGCGGGGAGTTTACTTTTAAATGCGGTTATGGAAGAAGGTAAAAAAAGGGACTGCTTCCGGCTTATGGTAACGAACGGAAAGGAGAAACCGTCCTACAAAAGAGGGTTTTACAAAAAAATGGGCTGGACAGAGCGTCCGAAAGTTGCCAATTTTGTCTATTACTACAAAGAGCCGTGGTCATAGGGATAAGTTGATAATCCACTCCGGCGCAAGTATTTTTATATTCTATGGCTCAGAACAAAAAAGAGTTTCAGGGAACCGAGCAGTATGTTGCGACAAGAGACCTTATTCTTGCCGTCAACGCTTCCATAACGCTTGAGCGTCCGCTTATTATCAAGGGCGAGCCGGGAACGGGTAAAACCATGCTCGCGTTTGAAGTCGCCGAAGCGCTCGGCAAAAACCTTATTACATGGCACATCAAATCCACAACCACGGCTCAGCAGGGACTTTATGAATATGATGCGGTCGCCCGTTTGCGCGATTCGCAGTTGGGAGATGAAAGGGTTGGAGACCTCTCAAACTACATCAACAAGGGCAAAACTGTGGGACGCGTTTGAAGCAAAAGAGCAGTCCGTGCTTCTCATAGACGAGATAGACAAAGCCGATATTGAGTTCCCTAACGACCTGCTTCTTGAATTGGACAAGATGGAGTTTTATTGCTACGAGTTGCAGAAAACCGTGAAGGCAAAAAAACGCCCGATTGTCATCATTACTTCCAACAATGAAAAAGAACTTCCGGACGCTTTTCTGCGGCGCTGTTTTTTTCACTACATAACGTTCCCCGAAATTGAAACGCTCAAAGCGATTGTTGATGTTCACCATCCGGGACTTGAGAAGAAACTGCTGGACAACGCGCTCACGATTTTCTACTCCCTGCGCGAAATAGAGGGATTGAAGAAAAAGCCGTCAACGTCCGAATTGATTGACTGGATAAAACTCCTGACCGCAGGAAAAATCGCCTCAAGCGAACTTGAAAAATTTGATCTCGCCGAAGAAGACCCGCCATATGCGGGCGCGCTGATTAAAAATGAACAGGATTATGAGATGTTGAATGTGCTGCGGTATCGGATGAAGAGGTGAGAGTGTGGAAGACGAGAGAAAAGTTATAAATGAATGGCGTCAAGGTCAAACAGCAAAGAAATGGAATGACAGGACTATTGGTTAATCAACACTCTTAAGTTTCGAAGCCGCACCCACATACACTGTTAATGCCATTTCGCAGTTTGCTATTGTCCGATAAGGAATTTTTTTCCTTGAAGTTACGGGCTTATCCGCATGAGAATAAAGGTCTCCCAACTCATAACTCGGCAATCCGGGAAATGCCCTTTTTGTCATCTCAAGTGCACAGGAAGAGTGATTGTCAAAGTTTACTTCGTGCTTTTGCAAAAGCCTTCTGAACAAAATCTCTTCATCGGGATGAAATACTGCAAACCGTAAATTGCCTATAAACTCCAAAAGTTTCTTTAAATCATTTTTTACTTCACCATCCGTCATTTCCGGTTTCAATGTGCAAAGAAAAGCCGGGTGTTCTATCAAATCACGGTTTACTTTGACAGCTCCGATTTCGGTGATTTTATCTGTCTCAAGATTTAAACTTGTGGTTTCCACACTCAAAATTATGAACTGTTCGGGAAGCCCCGCCTCTCTAAGATTCTTTTCTCCCGTATAGCCAATTTCTTCCTTTGGTACGAAATGTGAGGGCAGTTTAAATTCATCGGAGGGTTCTACCGCAGTAATGTCAAAAATGGTTTGAAAGAAAATTTTTGTGAGTTTCCAGAAAAATTTGAACGCACAAAAAACCAGCGCAAAGACAGCAAGTCCTATAATGCTAAATCCACCAAACTCTATTAAGGGCATTACTTCACTAACCTCTCTGTTATAATTCTACCCGCAATGTTTCTGGACTTCTTCCTCTATCTCCGCAACTCCGGAATTCCGGTTTCAATAAAGGAGTATTTGACGCTTCTTGACGCTCTGGACGGCGGAATGGTTGAGCGCGGCTTGGACGATTTTTATTATCTCAGCCGTAGCGCGCTTATCAAACACGAGCAAAATCTGGACCGGTTTGACCGCCTGTTCGGGCAATATTTCAAGGGGCTTGAATACATAGACGACAAGGAGTTTATGAACATTCCCGATGAATGGTTGCGGAAGACAATGGAAAATTCCCTGAGCGAAGAGGAAAAAGCGCAAATTAAAGCGATGGGCGGGCTGGACAAACTTATTGAACGGCTCAAAGAGTTGATGAAAGAGCAGAAAAAACGGCATCAGGGCGGCGGCAAATGGATTGGCACGGGCGGGACTTCTCCGTTCGGCGCTTACGGATATAACCCCGAAGGCATTCGCATCGGGCAGCACGAAAGCCGACACAGAAGGGCGGTGAAGGTTTGGGATAAAAGGGAATTCAGAGATCTTGACGATTCGGTGGAACTGCAAACGCGCAATATGAAAATGGCTCTCCGCAAACTTCGCGTTCTCACACGGGAGGGGATGTCCGAAGAACTTGACGTGGACAAGACAATTGAAAAAACATCACGCAACGCGGGATTTCTTGATGTTGAAATGGTTCCGCACAGAAAAAACAATGTGAAAATTTTAATCTTTTTTGACATCGGCGGCTCAATGGACGACCACATTGAACTTTGCTCAAAACTGTTTTCCGCCGCACGCTATGAATTCAAACACCTGGAGTATTACTATTTTCACAACTGCATTTATGAATCCATCTGGAAAAGCAATGAACGCCGCTGGCAGGAAGCCCTTCCCACTTTTGACATTCTGAACAAATACAACAGCGACTACAAAGTGATTATTGTCGGAGACGCTTCAATGTCTCCTTATGAGCTTTTGTATATGAACGGAAGCGTTGAGCATAACAACGAAGAGCCCGGCTTCACATGGCTTGAGCGCATAAAGAGCAAATACCCGACTACGGTCTGGCTCAATCCCGTTCCTGAAAATGAATGGCGCGAAACTCAGACAATCGGCATGCTTCGCCAGTTCACGGGCGAAAGAATGTTTCCGCTCACAATCGGCGGCATCACGCGAGCCGTTAAAGCGCTGATGGACAGCAAGGCAACTTTTTCCGCAAACTGAAAGGAGAAATAAAATAAAAATTCTCGTCATAAACGCATTTGCCGAAGACGGATTGCTTGGCAATCCCGCAGGTGTGTGTTTTGTTGAGTCTTTTCCGCCCGATTCTAAAATGCTTCAAATAGCCGCAAAAGCGGGATTTTCCGAAACCTCTTTTGTAAAAAAGCGAAAAGATGATTTTTTTATACGGTGGTGGACTCCCGAAACCGAGGTCGCTCTGTGCGGACATGCGACTCTTGCCGCCGTCCACGCAATACGGCAAAGCGGATACGCCGGAAAAACAATCCGGTTTGTTTCAAATGACTACAATTTAAGCGCTGAAACTGAAGCGGATGTCATAACAATGGAATTTCCTCCGGTTACGGAGAAAAAATGCGCTGAGCCCGAAGGACTTCGCGAGATTTTGGGCGCAGAGATTGTTTATACGGGGAAAACCCGCTTTGACTATCTGGTTGAGTTGCGGAGCGGGGATGATGTGGCGTCTGTCCATCCCGACTTTAAAAAATTGAAAAATCTGGACTGCCGGGGTGTGATTGTTACAAGTGCGTCCGAAAAAGACGGCTACGATTTTGTTTCGCGGTTTTTTGCTCCGCGCGCGGGCATAGACGAAGACCCCGTTACCGGCTCCACTCATTCCTCTCTTGCCCCGTATTGGTCTGAAAAAACCGGAAAGAAAAAAATGAAAGGTCTGCAACTTTCGAAAAGAGGAGGAGTTGTGCGCGTGGAAGTTACCGGCGACAGGGTTAAAATAGGCGGCAAAGCGGTAACGAGCGGGTCTGTCGAGTTATGACAATTTTTTACAATATGGGCTTTTTAATAGATACTAATGCGGTTTTTCAGAGACGGCGGCGTAGCCAAGAGGTAAGGCGACGGTCTGCAAAACCGTTATACCCCGGTTCGACTCCGGGCGCCGCCTTATTCATTATGGAGACCTGAAAACAGCTTGCCCGGGTGGCGAAATTGGTAGACGCAAGGGACTTAAAATCCCTCGGGAATTAATATCCCATGCCGGTTCAAGTCCGGCCCCGGGCATATCGCTTGGGAAAGCATATCGCTTGGGAAAAGGGTTTTCACCTCAGACAGGTTAGTGCAAAATCCTGTTGAAAGATTCGGATTTTTTCTCAATTAACTCTTCTATTTCTTCCCAATCTTCACTTTCAAGCATTTCAAGAATTTCTTCTTCGTCAACCTCTTCAAGGTTTTCTTCGGCGAGAATTCTCAGCAAATTAAAGAACAAAGACATCCTTCCTCCGCTTCCGCAACTCCCGTGTGATACTGAAAAACTTATACACGATAAACGCAAAGTCAAACAGCCGCCTCAAGAGCCGTCATTATTGACAAACACACCGTATAAGACAATATTAACTCACGGTTGGGGGTAAGAGTGAATGTCAATCTTAAAAACCATCCCTGAAGCCATTGAGGAGATAAAAGCCGGGCGGTTTTTAATCCTTGTTGACGATCAGGACAGAGAGAATGAGGGCGATCTTGTAATCGCGGCCGAATTTGCGACTCCGGAGTCCATAAACTTTATGGCAACTTACGGAAAAGGTTTGATATGCATTGCTTTAACCAATGAAAACGCCCGGAGAATAGGACTGAAACTGATGGAGCCGGAAAACACGCACGGCTCTCAGCATACGGCTTTTGCCGTTTCAATAGATGCCAAAGAAAGTGTTACAACCGGAATTTCCGCTTATGACCGCTCCGAAACCATACGGCGTACGGTGTCGACAGATTCAAAGCCATCGGATTTTATCCGCCCGGGGCATATGTTCCCGCTTATAGCGCGAGAGGGCGGAGTGCTCGTTAGAGCGGGGCACACCGAAGCGTCCGTTGACCTCGCGCGGCTTGCCGGTCTTTTCCCCTCCGCCGCAATATGCGAAATAATGCAAAGTGACGGACACATGGCGAGAATGGACGAACTTGTTGAATTTTCGCGCAAACACAACATCGCCATGGCCACCATTGCGGACTTGATTAGTTACAGACTGACCAAAGAATCGTTCGTAAAAAAAGAGGCGGTGGCAAAAATTCCAACCGAATTCGGTAATTTTGACGGCTTTGTCTATGTAAACGAGTTGGACGGTTCACAACACTTCGCCCTGACAATGGGCAACATCAAAAAATCAAAGGAAACCCTTGTGCGCGTGCATTCCGAATGCCTTACAAGCGATGTGTTTCATTCGCTCAGTTGCGATTGCGGTCCTCAGTTGAGGCAGGCGATGAAAATAGTTTCTGAAAAAGGCGAGGGCGTCATACTTTATCTCAGACAGGAAGGACGCGGCATCGGTCTATTGAACAAAATCAAAGCCTACGACCTTCAGCAAAGGAAGAGTATGGACACGGTGGAAGCAAACGAAGCGCTGGGATTCAAAAAGGATTTGAGGGATTACGGAATAGGCGCGCAGATTTTGCGCGACCTGGGCGTGAAGAAAATGAACCTCATGACCAATAACCCCCGGAAAGTCAGCGGTCTCGACGGGTTCGGTCTGGAAATAGGGAAAAGGGTTCCGATAGAAATCTCGCCTAACGAAAACAACAAAAGCTATTTGCGGACGAAAAAAGACAAACTCGGTCATCTGCTTTCGATGGTTGACTGAAAAAGCCGTAAAATTCCGGAGGAAAAATCATGTCGCTTATTGAGAAAAAAGAAGGGAAAATGGACGCAAAAAAAATGAAGTTCGCCGTGGTTGCGAGCAGGGTCAATTCCGTGGTGACAAACCCGTTGCTTGACGGCGCGGTTGACGCCCTCAAAAGACACGGCGCCGCGGATGCGAACATCACAATCATAAAAGTTCCGGGCTCTTTTGAGATTCCACTTGCGGTAAAAAAAGCCGCGCAGTCCGGCAAATACTCCGCTGTTATCGCCATCGGCTCAATAATACGCGGGCAGACATCTCATTTTGAAATCCTTGCGTCCGCCGTTCTGAACGGGCTGTGCGGGGCGGGGCTTGAAACCGGAATTCCAATTGTGGACGGAGTCGTAACCACCGAAACACTTGAACAGGCGATTGACAGAGCGGGAGGCAAAGCCGGAAACAGGGGTGTTGACGCCGCCGTGTCCGCAATCGAAATGGCAAGTCTCGCGCAATCGCTTTAACTTCCACGCCATACCGATAATGGGAATGAAACAAAAACGACTTTCCAGAGAGTTTGCTTTTCAGTTTCTCTACCAACGCGACGCGAACGGGCTTTTGCGCGAAGGGGTTTCCGGGGAAATTGCAGAAAAAGATTTTGAGAGATTTCTTGAAACAGTTGAAGAAAAAACTCCGTTTGACAGAAAATTTGCCGTGGATCTCGCTTCGGGAATTTGTGAAAAAATTAACGAAATAAATTGCGAGATAGAAAACTGCTCTGAAAACTGGAAAATTTCACGGATGTCCGCCGTGGACGTCAATATAATGAGAGTGGCAGTTTACGAATTGCTTTATATGTGCGACATAGATAAAGCAGTGAGCATAAATGAAGCAATTGAGATAGCGGCAAAATACGGAACGGAAAAATCGGGCGCGTTCATAAACGGCATCCTTGACAAAATACGGACGGAGACAAACACCGCCAATGCTTGAAATTTCAAATTTAATTGAACGGCTCGCCACAGGCAAAAACCTGAACAGAAAAACGGTTGCCGTTGTTTTTCGCGCGATAATGGACGGGGCGTTAACGCCCGCGCAGACTGCGTCTTTTCTCACCGCACTGAGAATCAAGGGCGAAACCGCAGAAGAACTTACGGGAGCCGCCGAAGCGATGATTTCTTGCGCCCGCGTAATAAAGGGCGGAAAAGGTGCGGTTGACCTCTGCGGCACGGGCGGAGACTCAAAGGGGAGTTTCAACATTTCCACCACGGCGTCTTTTGTCGCCGCCGGAGCGGGCGTCTTGGTCGCCAAACATGGCAACCGTTCCGTCTCAAGCCCGGTCGGCAGCGCCGATGTGCTGGAAGCCGCGGGAGTAAAGATTGATATGGACGCTAAAACCGCCGGGCGTTGCCTTAAAAAAGCGGGGATAACCTTTCTTTTTGCGCCGTTGTTCCACCCCTCAATGAAAAATGTTGCACAAGTGCGTAGAGAAATGGGCATCAGAACCGTCTTCAATATTCTGGGACCTCTGGTCAATCCGGCGCGCGTAAAAAACCAACTCATCGGTGTTCCGTCCCACGAGATAATGAAGAAAATAGCGGCAACGGCAAAGGGGCTGGGTTTGCAAAGATGCATGGTTGTGAACGGAAAAGACGGAATGGACGAGATAACCGTTACGGGAAAAACCGATGTGCTGGAACTTAAAAATGGTTCCGTAAGGCAATACACCATAGACCCTTCAAAATTCGGAATTCGCAAAAGTGCGGCCGCCAAACTCAAAGGCGGAAGAAATTCGCGCGAGAACGCCTCCATTATGAAGGCCGTTCTTGACAACCGCGAGGGCGGGGCAAAAACTGATGCGGCGCTTCTGAACGCAGCCGCGGCGATATATGTTTCAGGGCGGGAAAAGAGCATGAAATCCGCTTTTGAAGTGGCGAAACACTCCCTTGAAAGCGGTGCGGCAATGTTGAAACTCAAAGAGTTAACGAAACTTTCCATGAATAAAAAGGGTTAAAACCGTGGCTGCGTCAATCCTCACAAAAATTATTGAAAATAAAAAAACAGAAATTGCCGAATTGAAAAAACGGTTTTCTTTGAGCGAAATTAAAGACCTCAGCGGAAACGCGCCTGCGCCGGAGGATTTTCGTTCCGCTCTTTTATCGGGAACAAAGCCGAGAGTAATAGCGGAGATTAAAAAAGCCTCTCCATCAAAAGGCGTTATCGCGAAAGATTTTGATCCGGTTTCAATTGCCGCGCAGTATGAGCACAACGGCGCGGCGGCGGTGTCCGTACTGACGGACGAAAGGTTTTTTCAAGGCAGTCTCTCTTATATTGCGGCTATTAAGCGCAAAATTTCACTGCCGGTTCTCAGGAAGGATTTTCTGATAGACCCGTTCCAAATTTACGAATCAAGAGCGGCGGAAGCCGACACGCTTCTTTTGATAGTTGCCGCGATGGAAAATGCGGGGCATCTTTCAGATCTGCTTGGGCTTTCGCGCGATTTGGGTATGGAACCGCTGGTTGAGGTTCACACGGAATCCGAAGTGGAAATGGCTCTGGAAGCAAAAAGCGGCGTTATTGGCATCAACAATCGGGATTTAGACAGTTTTGAGGTGGATTTGTCCGTATCCGAACGGCTTGCGCCAATGATTGAAAAAGATAAAGTGATAGTTACGGAAAGCGGCATAACTTCCTTAAATGATATGATTTTTATGTCAAAATGTGGCGTTCACGCTTTTCTTGTCGGCGAAACCCTGATGAGTTCACCGAATCCGGGACAATCTCTTCAAAATCTCACACGGGGGTGGCAACAATAGGCTCCGGAAAGAAAAGGGCTTGGCTCTCGGTCGTGCTTTCGGCGTTGCTTCCGGGGCTTGGGCAGATATACAACGGGGTTTTAGGCAAGGGGCTGATGCTTCTGGCGCTGAATTTTCTTATAACAATTCTGAACAAAGATTTGCTTAAACAGGTTATGGAAAACCAGATTGCCGATGAAAACAAACCCGTTTTCTGGGCTTATGTGTTCGCCGGGATTGTGCTGACCGTGTTTGCAATGATTGATGCGAAAATAGGCACGGATAGAATCAACCAAAAACATCCGGACAAGCAAGGGTGAACCTTACGCCTTTTTCTTGTCGCAAAAAACCTCAACAAGACAAGGCAAAAAAAGCACGGCTGACAGCACGGCTCCTGTGAGCCCTACGATTGTAAAAAGCGCGAATTTTACCATAACCACAAGACTTGAAGTGAAGAAAACCGCGAGAGCCGCGCAAAACAGAATGCTTGTGAGAACAACGGGACGGGCGACAATTGAAAGGGTTTGCTCAATTCGGTTTTCAGAATCCTGAAGGTGCCCGCCTTTGCTTCTTTTGTAGTGATGAAGAAAATGGATTGAGTCGTCCACACTCAAGCCCAGCGTTACTCCGGCGACCAGAATAGTCGCGAAATCAAAAGGCACTTCCAAAACAGCAAGCATTCCCGTTGAAAGAAAAACTGGAAACAGGTTGGAAACAAAGCCCGCCATTCCGAGCCTCACTCCAAAAACGAACACAAAAAGCGTCCCAATGACCGCAAAAGTCAGCACGAAACTTTTTATTTGGGTTGAAATTACGTATCCACTCAAGCGTTGGATATACGCTCCGATTCCGGTGATGAGAATCCGCGCGTCCGGAAACGCCTCCGAAGAAACCAACCTTGCGAACTCAATAAGCGAGCCAAGTTCGGAAGAAGTCAGATTGGGGGTCTGAACCTCAATTCGCGCCGTGGAAGAATTGAAATTCAAATAGGGGCTGACAAGATCTTTTTCCCTCTCTCCGCGCGAAAATTCAAGAAAAAGAAGTTCCTGCGCAAGTTCGTTGTCACTTCGTGGCAAAGTTAAAGAAGACCCCGTCTCGGCCGCAAGCGGGCGGTGGGTTATCTCAAGCGGCAAAAGGTAACTGTTTGAATCATTCACAAATGAGCTTGTGTTAACGCCTTCGACAAGTTGGCGGACGCGGTTCATATTTTCAATTTTCCGGAAGAAGTTCGCGCTTTGAGCCTCAACAAGAATTTCAAGCGAGCCTGAACCGCCAAGTTTTTCATCTGCGGAATGAAACGCTTCGGATATGCGGCTTGATTTTTTGAACAGTACATTCAAGAAGTTTGTTTCAGTTCGCGCGAAGCTGAGAGAGAAAGCCATAATCAGGGAGAAAGCCACAAACGCGATGGCGGTTTGTTTTCTGCGCCCTGAAAACTTTGAGGAAACCCGCAAGGTAAAGGAAGTGATTTTGCCGCCGTCTTTCAAATTCGTCCGCAAAGCGTGTCGCGGAAACACCCACAACGCTCCCCACACGGTCGCGACAAGCAAGGGATAGCATAGGGCGATGGCAATAAATGAATCTATTCCGAAATTGCCCACGGGAATCAGATTGCTTACCGAAAAAGCCCCGAAACCGACTGCGCTTGTTAAACTTGTAACAAGGCAGGGCAGCCATGTTTTGCCGATTGTCGAGCGCAACGGGTTTGAACTTTCGCGCGCCTCCCTGTTCCAGATTGCAAAAATGTGAAGCCCGTCCGCGATTACAATGACGGCGACCATAAGCGGAATAGACAAACTCACGGGCGTGAGGGCGTGTCCGAGAAAATTGACCGCCGCGAAAGACTGCATCACAGCAGTGGCGAAGCATGCTAAAAGCACTCCGACCTGAAACGGGTCGCGCACGAAAATATAGAGGAAAAACGCCAGAACAACCGCTCCGATGGAAAGCAAGGCAAAAAGTTCATTTCTGACGGTGCGGTTTATTTCTCCTTTAAGAGCGGCGTCTCCGGCGAGAAGAACGCCCCTGAACGGCGAATAGGTGATTTCCTCCTCAATGCGTTCAAGAACCTTGCTTCTTTCCGCGGAACGGTTTCGCGTGTCAATCCGGGTCTGAATTCCAACGGTTTTACCGTCCTGCGAAAGAAGTTTTTTGTGATACGGGCTCGCGGTAAAAAGGGCTTCAAACTGCCCGTCATTTTTTATCACGCCGGTTTTGAGAGCGCTTGTGAAACTGCGGATTTGCAGTTCACCGTCTTTTTTTACCACTATCCTGGCGGAAAGCGGGGAGCGCGTTTTGATGACGCCGGGGATATCCTTTAGTTTTTTTTCAAAATCGTCAATCGCGGGAAAAACATCGGGGGTTGAAAAAAAGTTTTGTTTAAGCGGAAAAACAAGAAAAAGGGATTCCCCTTCTTCAAACTCCTCCGCCAGATAGTCCAGCTGCTTCTCAAGAGGGTGGTCGGGCGAAAGCCAGAGGTCGCTGTCAAATTTCAGCCCGTATGAGCCCGCGGCGAGAGCGCAGAAAACTACGAGCCATGCGAGAAGGAAAATTCTTTTAAACAGATCAGAATCTCCATGTTACCCCGAAGCGCGGCGCGATGACAAATTCGTCTTCAAAATCATATTGTCCGCCTTCATTGTTGAGGTCACTGAGTTGACTGTCCGCAAAATACTGAAGAAAGTCCAGCCCGGCAACAAGTTGCAACGTACCGACTCCGAGGTAGTCAAACTTGTCAAAAGTTACCACTCCGTAGAGGCTTCCCCCATAGGCGTACGAACCGAGAAACCCGCCCGTTAGTCCGACAAAGGTTTGTTTATCGCCCGTTATGTAATAAGCGGCGTTGACAAACGGAGCGGCGAGCAGCCCCATGGCGGGGTCGTCATTAGCGTATGCTTCGGAAAGGTCCGCGCCTCTTTTTCCACTTCCGGTGAATTCCTCATTCAAGAAGTATCCGGCGATTTCAGCCTTCCACCTGTCCGCCACATACTCAACTCCGAGCCCGCCCAACAGGGTGGTTGTGTCGGCGTAGAGCCTGCCGCCGTTTTGATTCATCGCCCAGTTAAAGTAGTCCGTTTGTTGAGTGGAACCGTCCATGATATCGGGGTTGAAAGATTCCAAATCCCCTTCGCTTTTTCTGTATGAAAGCTCTCCCCTGAAATTCCATCTTCCTCTTGGCACGGTTGCTTCAATTGAATATGCTTGAAGTTCTGAGAGTCCAAAGTTTTGTTGGCTTTCTTCCCCCGCATCCATTCCCAGAGTTTCCAGCGAATTTATAGAGAAACCGTTTCTTCCGTTGTAGTAGGTCAGCGCAATTGTCGCCCAGTCGGGATAGAAAATCGCGCGCGCCGCGTATTGGTTATGATCTTGCAAATCTTTTCTGCTCACCCTTACAGAGTTGTCCCGAACACGAATAGAACCCGTAAGCAACGGGTCAATTATGGTATTCAGGAAAAAGTAGCCCTGAAGTTCAACTCTTTCGTGAGGAAGAATTGAAATCTGCACATTGTCCTGAGGAAGAGCGAAATTAACCTTTGAAAAGTTGGTTGATATGTTCTGAGTGCGAATCGGAAGCGTGAAAAAGAACACCGGAGAGAAAATATCAAACTGCCCCCAAATGACCTTACGCCGTCCCACTTTGACATTGAACTGCGGGAACGGTGAATAAGAAAGATAGGCCTCGGAAACCTCCGCCGTGTCGGTTTCAATCTCCAGCGTTCTTTTCCCGTTGAACGGCACATCGCTGCCACCGGGATTGTCACAGCCGTCTGTAAGTGTAGTGGCGGATTTACATGCCTGCTCAAACTGCACCTTCTCTTTCCAAATCCTTCCTTCAAAATACGCCTGGAAATTGTCAGTTGAAAAATCAAACCCTCCGTTTCCTATGACGAAGTATCGTTTGTTCCGCCCGGTCGGGGTCGTAAAAGAGCCAAGATTCAGAAATACATACTTCCTGATCGTGTCAAGAGTGCCGCTTCCCTCCTGTTTGTAGCCGCTTTCCTCAATCACGGGACCGCCTTTTTCCTGCGCGGGTGCGGGAGAAAACGCGAGAACCGCGAACAAAATGCAAAACGCCGCCGTTGCCGCCGCGCGTCCGTAAAAAGAAAATGGTTTTTTCATTTGTAACTCCTTACCGGTTTTGAAGTCTGGCAATGACGACCTCTCCCGATTTTATTTTTTTAAAGTTGATTGATTTCTTTTTTATGGAAGTTGAGCCGCCCGTTAAGTGGTTCTTCATTTCCGCATCAATTATGACATACATGCCGCTGATTTTTGATATTTTTTTACTTGTCAAAGTTTTGAGTTTCGCGCCGGTGTGGTCATAAAAAACAATCTTTTCAGGAACTCTGATTTTATTAATAATACTGCTCTCAATTTTTGAGTAAGGGGCATTGCGGTCTTTCGGAACGCTTGAAACCAACGAGATTTCTTCACCCGACTTGATAATTTTGTGTCTGTCTTCGTTGGGTATCCTTCCCGTGATATCAGCGTTTGTGAAGTCCGAGCCCATAAAACTCTGGTGCTTTTGCTCAACACTGAGTTTGTTCACGGTTCTAAAAGCGGGGAAATATATCCATTGGTCTCTCTGCTTCCCTTCGCGGTCGTAAACAATATTGAACAACCCCGTTCCTTTGATGTCCGCCGGTTTGTAAAAACGCAAAAGACTTTTTGTTTGTCCGTCCTCAATTCTGTAAAGCATTTTGAAAAAACGTACGCGTTTGCGCCCTTTGGGGTCTTTGACGAGAATTTCCATGTCCATTCGCTGACTTTTGTGAATGCGGCTTTGTTCGTAAACCTGCCGCATAAGTTCATCCGCGTTCGGGCTTGAATGGGCGCTCGCGGGAGCGAGCAGAGTTACCAGAGGAAGAAGAACGGCAGCAAAAACTGATTTTGTGATGATATGTTTCTCCGAGCCGCCGGGATTGAATGGAACTCCGGCACTATGTAAAAATGGCGCGCATAGAGTTACTATAATAGTATAGGAGAAAGAACATATGGCAAGAACTGTAACAATGAAAGGCAACCCGCTCACGCTTGACGGAGCGGAGGTTAAAACCGGAGACGCCGCTCCGGACTTTTCGTCTCTCGCGGGTCCGGGATCAAAAAAAACGCTTTCGGATTTTGCGGGCAAGGTAAAGATTTTTAATGTCGTGGTCTCGGTTGACACTCCGGTCTGCGATGTTCAGACAAAACGTTTTTCCGATGAACTGAAATCTCTGCCGGACAATGTTGAGGTTGTTACGGTCAGTATGGATCTTCCCTTTGCGCAGTCGCGCTATGTAAAAGAGGCATGCATCGAAGGCGGCTCATTCTTGAGCGACCACTCCGAAGCGTCTTTCGGAAAATCCTACGGGGTTCTTATGAAGGAAAATCGGCTTCTCGCGAGAGCGGTTTTTGTTGTTGATGAAAATGATGTTGTGCGGCATGCCGAATACGTGAAAGAGATTACGGACGAACCGGATTACGAAGCGGTTCTAAGTGCGGTCAAAGCGTTGTAAAATGGCTGAAAAACAAAGCGGCAAAACCACTGAAACGGTTACCAAAGAACAGATTTTTGAAGTTCTTGGCAACATCTATGATCCTGAAATTCCGGTGGACATTGTCAATCTGGGACTCGTTTACAATATTGAAATCAACGGCGGCGAAGTAAAGGTTCTTATGACAATGACTTCACCCGGCTGCCCTGCGGCGGGGCAGATAGTCGCCGAAGTAAAAATGCTCACGGCCGAAATTGAGGGAGTGGGAAAAGCGGATGTGGAAGTTGTGTGGGACCCCCCGTGGACACCTGAAATGATGAGTCAGGCGGCGAAGGAAAGTTTCAACATATAGGGACCGTGTCAGACAAACTCAAAATAGGAGACTCTGCGCCGCTGTTTGAAGCGGAAACCTACGGCGGCGAAAAAGTCTCGCTTTCGGACATCATTGCCGGTGGCGGAGCGGCTTTGTGTTTTTACCCCAGAGACAATACCCCGGGTTGCACGCGCGAAGCATGCTCACTCAGGGACACTGAAAGCCGCATCGCTAAAAAAGGGATAACGGTTCTGGGAATCAGTACGGACAGCGTGAAATCCCACGAGGGATTCAGAGACAGGCAAAAACTCAACTACACGCTCATCAGCGACAAAGACAAAAAAATTATCAACGCCTACGGAGTTGTAAGCCCGTCAAACAGCGCACGCCGCGTCTCCTTTCTGGTGGACGGAAAGGGGGAAATACGGCACATTTGGACAAAGGTTGACACCCACGCCCACGGTGGTGAAATCCTCAACAAAATCGAAGAACTTTCCCTCTAACATTTTGCGGGAACAAACCCCAAATAGCGAAAAACCGCGTTTTTTTGTTACCGGAACCGACACGGGTGCGGGAAAAACCGTTGTCTGTGCGGCGCTCGCACGCTGTTTTATGGAAGCCGGGAAAACGGTTTCAATGATTAAGCCGTTTCAAACCGGCTGTTTGGGCGAAAATGTTACGGATGCGGATTTTGTTCACCGCGCGATGGGCAAACCGTTCACCCCTTCGGTTTCAAGTCCGTATTGCCTCAAAGAACCACTTGCCCCCATGGTTGCGGCGGAGATTGAAAACACCAGTTTTGACATCGGCGGGATTTTGGAAATTGTTGAGTCCGAATCCGCCACTCATGATGCGGTGATTGTTGAAGGCGCCGGCGGGCTGCTTGTTCCGGTAAAAAAAGACTATTCAATGGCGGATTTCGCTTCGGATTTGGGGTTCAAAACTCTTATCGCCGCACGGGCGGGGCTCGGAACAATCAATCACACGCTTTTGACGGTTGAAGCCGCGAGGGCCAGAGACCTTGAAATTGCCGGAATCGTAATCTGTGGATATCCGCAAGGGAAAAACGTGTGCGAGGAAACCAATCTGATTTATCTCAGGGAGCGGGGGCAAAAAATTGCCGGCATCATACCTTTTCTTGACGGGCTGGATGTTGAAGGCGGAAAAGCGGACTCTTTGGTTGGGCGTAATTGCCGGTCATTTTTCACATCGGATTTATTAGGTTCACTTGATGAAAAACCCCCGCCTGCGTGAAGAAAAACGGCTATTTGACACACGGGGCAAGTGTGTTAATTTACCGCATTTGCCGCGCGTGACTGAGTGGCGGAGTTGAAAAGATTTCAAAACAAAGACTTTACACCCGCAGATGAGAGCAACTGTCACATTTTTTCTTGTAATCTACGGGCTCGCTTCCGTCTCTCTTTTACAGCAAAGCGCGGCGGCGGAAAAGGGACCTGAACAGCCTGTTCTTTTCAGTCACAAAATCCATGCCGGAGACAATAAAATAGAGTGCCGGACCTGCCACAGTTATGTGGACGTGTCCACCCATCCGGGTATTCCCTCGGTTCAAAAATGCATGGGGTGTCATTCACAAATCAGGGGCAGAAACATTGAGTATAAAGCCGATGACGGCACGGTCATCAACATACGCGGAGAAATAGATAAGGTGCGGGAATACTGGGACAGAAAAGAGCCGATTCCCTGGATAAAAGTCTCGCCGATGGCCGAGTATGTTCAGTTCACCCACAAGCGCCACATCAAACAGGGTATTGAGTGCGCAACCTGCCATGGCGAGGTTGAAAAAATGGACGTGGTAAGAAAAACGGAGCGGCTCAATATGGGATTCTGCATATCGTGTCATGAGCAGAACGCCCGCGATGAATACCACGAAAGGCAGCTGAAGGACTGTTTAACTTGCCACCATTAAAAGGGGGCGCCTGACGGAGGAAAAAAGTGTCTGACGAAATTAAAAACGAAAACGGCAAACAGGGAATAACCAGACGGGATTTCCTGAAAGTAATCGGTGTGACGGGCGGTGTCGCGGCGGCGTCAGGCGGGTGTTCGCCTGAGCCGGTTGAGCAGATTATTCCGTATGTCATTCCGCCCGAAAACACCATTCCGGGAATACCCGACTACTATTCAAGCACCTGCCGCGAATGTCCGGCGGGATGCGGAGTGATTGTAAAAACAAGGGAAGGGCGTGCCATTAAAATGGAGGGCGACCCCGACAACCCCATAAACTCGGGCGCTTTGTGCGCTTCAGGGCAAGCCGCACTTCAGGGGCTCTACAATCCGGACAGAATCAAGTCCCCTCTCGCGAAAAACGAAAGCGGAAAATTCCGCCCCGTCACCTGGAAAGACGCGGAGAAAACAGTTGCCGAAAAAATTGGAGAACTCGTTTCACAGGGGAAGGGACGGCGCGTAGTGTATCTCGACGGAGTGTCGGCGGGGTCGTATGGCGAGCTGCTGAACATCTGGACGGGCGCAATCGGGGCAAGGAAATATTCCTATGAAACCTTTTCACATGAACCTATTAAAAAAGCGAACGAGATTGTTTTCGGCTTAAACTCCATACCTTCCTACGAAATAGGCAAAGCCGAATACCTGCTTTCTTTCGGGGTGGACTTCCTTGAAACCTGGCTCTCGCCGATATACAACGGCAAAGGGTTCGGCAGTTTGCGCGAAGTCAAAAAAGGCAAAACCGGCAAGGTTGTTCAGGTTGAGCCCAGAATGTCAATGACGGGCGCGAACGCCGACCGCATGATTCAAATCAACCCCGGAACGGAAATTTATCTGGCCCTCGCGATAGCAAACGTAATGTCCCGGAAAACCGAAGCCGAAGACTACCTGCGCCAACTGGTACGGCAATACACGCCCGAAAAAGTCGCGGAGAAAACATCCGTTCCCGTTGAAACCATCAACGAAATCGCCGAAGAGATGATTTCAAAAAAGAGTCTGGCAATCGGCGGCGGCGCGGCGACAACCGCTTCAAACGCGACCGAACTGCTTGTCGCCATCAACATACTTAACTACCTTTCAGGCAACCTGAACGAAACAATCAATTTTGCGGACACGCTCGCGATTTCGAGTTCAACCTCATATGAGGAAATCACCGCACTCATCAAAGACATGCAAAACGGCAAGGTGGCCGCGCTTATTATCAGAGGCTCAAATCCGGTGTTCTCTCTTCCGCAATCCGCGGGATTTGCCGAAGCGATGAAAAAGGTTCCGTTCACCGTAAGCTTTTCGCCGTTTATGGATGAAACCACGCAGATGTGTTCGCTTGTTATGCCGGACAACCATACCCTTGAGAGTTGGGGCGATTTCAGGGCGCGGGCGGGTTTTCACGGCATAACCCAGCCGGCGGTTTCAAGAGTTTTTAACACCAAAGCGTCCGGAGACGTAATAATTTCGGTCAGCAAGCAGATGAAAGAAACTGCGGATCTATTTGCGGTTACGGACTACTACTCTTTTATGAGGGAGTATTGGAAACGACTGGGCACGGAGATTTCTCCCGGAACGCCTTTTGAAACCTTCTGGAGCGAGACGCTCAAAAAAGGGGGAGTGCCCATGGCGCTCTCCGGAGGGAAAACCGCTCTTTCGGGAAGAATGAGGCTGTTTTCATTCTCCGGCAGGGAAGCGGATTTTCATGGAGACGGAGATATGTATCTCATGCCTTTCCCGTCCGCAAAACTCTACGACGGCAGGGGAGCCAACAAACCCTGGTTGCAGGAACTGCCCGACTCACTCACTTCGGTTGTGTGGGATTCATGGGCGGAACTCAACCCTGAAACGGCGGAAGCAATGGGAGTTCGGACCGGCTCTTTTGTAAAAATTGAATCTCCTTTCGGTGCGGTTGAAACGCAGGTGTTTGTCAATGAGGGAATATCCTCCAACACAGTGGCGATTCCAATCGGGCAGGGGCACGAAGAATACGGAAGATACGCGCAAGACAGAGGGGTAAGCCCGATGAAGATAATGTCTCCGGCATCCGATGTGCTTTCCGGCGGCTATGCGTGGTTTTCCACAAAGGTAAAAGTAACACCAACCGGCAAAGACTCTCTGCTTGTGCGCACACAATACACAACATCTCAGGAAGACAGAGGCGTGGCGCGAACGGTTGATATTCACGACCTCGGGCACAAAGACAATGGGCATCAAGATGAGCATCACCCTGATTTTTACCCGGACTTGAAATACAAGGAATACAGATGGGGAATGTCGGTTGATCTCTCCAAATGCACGGGTTGCGGCGCGTGCGTAACGGCGTGTTATGCGGAGAACAATATTCCGTTTGTCGGCAAGGAACAGGTCGCACGGCGCAGAGATATGGCATGGCTGAGAATAGACAGATTTTTTGAAAAAAACCCGAACGGTGAAGTAACGGCGCGGTTTATTCCGGTCCCATGCCAGCATTGCGGCAACGCCCCTTGCGAGCCGGTATGCCCCGTTTTTGCGACCTACCACAACCACGAGGGCTTGAATGGAATGATTTACAACCGTTGCGTGGGCACAAGATACTGTGCCAATAACTGCACTTACAAAGTCAGGCGGTTTAACTGGTATTCATACAAAGTGCCCGAGCCGCTTAACTGGCAGTTCAACCCCGATGTTACGGTGAGAACGAAGGGAGTTATGGAAAAATGCAGTTTCTGCGTCCAGAGGATAAGAAGCGCTCATGACACGGCAAAAGATGAAGGGCGCGGCGTAAGAGACGGAGACGTAATGACGGCGTGTCAGCAGACCTGTGCGACAAGCGCCATAGAGTTCGGTAATCTGCTGGACGAGCAGAGCAGGGTCTCGGTGTCGTCTCATGACGAGAGGGGCTACAAACTGTTTGAAGAAATAAACACAAAACCTGCGGTTACATATCTTAAAAAGGTTATTCAGTCGTAAGACGGGGCAAACGGCTCGGCAAAGTGGAAAACAAACAAAACAGGCTGACATATTCAAAAGTTACGGCTGACGTTGTAAGGATTTTAGAAAAACCTTCCGGACAATGGGCGTTGCTGTTCGGCACGGCTCTGTTTTTTGTCGGTATAGGGCTGTTTTCCTTCCTTTATCAAGTTTACACGGGACTCGGAGTGGCGGGTTTTCGCCATCCGGTTTTCTGGGGCATATACATAACGAACTTTGTTTTCTGGGTTGGAATAGCCCATTCGGGAACATTGATTTCCGCCGTGCTTTTCCTTTTCAGGGCAAGGTTCAGAATATCCATTTACCGCCTCGCTGAAGCAATGACTGTTTTCGCGGTTTTGACCGCGGGACTGTTCCCGATAATCCACCTCGGGCGTCCGTGGAATTTCTATTGGCTCTTTCCGTATCCCAACCAGCGTGAGCTTTGGGTCAATTTCAAATCGCCCCTTTTGTGGGACGTTTTCGCCGTAAGCACATACCTTACGGTCAGTTCCATTTTTTTCTTTGTCGGAATGATTCCGGACCTCGCAGCGATAAGGGACAAGGTAACGGGGAGACCGCGCAAAATCATTTACTCGCTTCTTTCGCTCGGCTGGAAGGGCTCAAACTGGGAATGGCTGCACTACTCAAGGGCGTATCTGTATTTTGCCGCTTTTGCGACTCCCCTTGTTCTTTCGGTTCACAGCGTTGTGTCCTGGGACTTTGCAATGGCAAGTCTTCCCGGCTGGCACACAACCATATTCGCACCGTATTTTGTCGCCGGAGCAATTTTTTCAGGGCTCGCGATGGTGATAACCCTCGCCATACCGATACGGAAGATTTTCCATCTTGAGGATTACATCACGATGGAAAACTTTGACGGAATGGCGAAACTGATAATTTTCACTTCTCTGATAATCGGATATGCGTACGGCGTGGAGTTTCTATTCGCGTGGTATAGCGGAGTTCCCGCTGAATGGGACCAGTTTGTATACAGGGCGGTCGGAGAATATGCGCTTTTCTACTGGACGATGGTGATCTGCAATGTGGCGGTTCCGATTCTTCTGTGGTTCAAGAGGTTTCGCCACAATTTGGCGATTCTGTTCGTCATCTCAATCCTTATAAACATAGGAATGTGGTTTGAACGTTTCAACATAATCGTAATTTCTCTTTCGCGCGATTTCGACCCCGCAGTTTGGGGCGTTTACAAAATTTCATGGGTGGAAGCCGGTATCACAATGGGCAGTTTCGGATGGTTTTTCATGTTCTTTCTGATATTCCTGAAAACTCTTCCCCCCATCGCAATAGCGGAGATTAAGGAAATGCTTCCTGTTCCGCGCAAAAAAAATGGAGAAAACGGGCATGAGTAAAAAACAACAAGAGGGAGTGCTCGGGGTCTACGGCCATCTTGATACGCTTGTGGATTGTCTGAAGACCCTGAAAGAAAAGGGCTTCCGTAACATAAGGGTTTTCTCGCCGGTTCCAAGCCATGAGATTGAGGAAATCATTGGCGAGCCCGAAAGCCCTGTGCGGTTTTTCACCCTCATAGGGGCGCTACTCGGCGGAGCGTCCGGCGTGGCATTCACAACAATCACCGCGAGCGACTGGCCTATTCAGGTCGGCGCGAAACCCGTGGTTTCCATACTGCCGTTTATGGTGATCATATTTGAACTTACAATTCTTATAGGCGCGCTCGCGACCCTGATGGGGCTGCTCATCAACTCTCTTTTGCGCAGAAGGGTTCCCGTTACAATGTATGACCCCAGATTTTCCGATGACAAATTCGGTCTGATGGTAGTTTGCCCCGATGAGAAGACAACCCTCGCCGCGCGCGAAATTATGCTTTCCGGGGGAGCGGAGGAGGTCAAGTTTGATTCCGCATAGCGTAAAACTGTTGGCGCATGCGGCGGTTTTCGCAGCTTGTGTTCTGTTCGCTGCGGACAACGCTTTTTCTTTTCCGTGGTCGCTTGATATGTGGGTTCAACCATCGGTTGACCCTTATGAAAAGCCGGTGCTTCATCCGCAAAAATCCGTGAACGATAAAACGCCGCCAAAAATGACAAGGGAAGAGGTGGAAACGGTCGCGAAGTCACCCGTTCCGCCGACCGACCGGTCCGTTCGGAGAGGCAAAGAACTTTTTTCCTACAACTGCATTTCGTGTCACGGGGCCAAAGGAAGGGGAGACGGGCTGATCATTCAAAAAGGGCACGGGTTTTATCCGGTTGACCTCACGGCGCCGGGAGTCGTGGCGCGGACAGACGGATACATCTACGCCTACATAATGTATGGCGGAAAGGTGATGATGCCCGCTTACTCGGAAAACATGACTTCCCCTGATGACGCATGGCATGTGGTCAACTATGTAAGGCATTTGCAGAAAGAAAAAGAAAACAGACAAGGGAGAGAAAATGGAAAAAATTGATGCGGCGCAAGACGTAATGGGTAAAACCGGACGTGTTCCCAAATGGGTTTTGCTGTTTCTCGGCGGCATCGGGGTGGCCGGCGCACTTGCGTTCGCACTTGCCGCGATTTCGGATGAACAGTCCGCCGGAGCGTGGCGCGTCTTGCTTATCAATTTTCTTTTTTGGACGGCAGTCGCTCAGGGCGGCGTCATATTTTCGTGTGTTTTAAGAATTACAAACGCGCGATGGGGCAGGTCTTTTCTCAGAATAAGCGAATCATTCAGCTCTTTTCTTCCCGTCTCAATGCTGTTGCTGATTGTTATTTTTCTTGGCTCCGAGCATGTCCTTCCCTATGCGGATCACCACTACCACGCCCCGAAAGACGTGTGGCTCAGCATGCCCTTTGTTATTCTAAGAAATCTTTTAGGGTTCGCGCTTATGCTGTTTTTAACATACAAATATGTTCGTGGCTCTCTGCTTCTTGATATTGACCCTTCAAAAACCGATTTTGCCCGCATCAAAAAACTCGCGCCTTACATAGTGGGCTCTTACGCAGTTGTGTTCAGTCTGTTCTCGTGGGATTTTATGATGTCACTTGACCCTCATTGGTTCAGCACGCTGTTCGGGCCATACTACTTCATGGGAGGGCTTATATCGGCGGTGGCAATGACCATAGTTGTCTCGGCGGCTCTTTCGCGTTATCTGAATCTCAAAAACTATCTCAACGACTACCACTTCTGGGACATCGGGAAAATGCTTAACGGATTCGCTCTTCTGTGGGCTTACCTTATGTTTTCCCAGCTTTTGCCCATCTGGTACGCGAACATGCCCGAAGAAACGGGTTTTGTTATCAAAAGAATAGCCGAAGAGCCTTTCCGGACTCTTGCATGGGCGGTTCTTACATGCTGTTTCATATTTCCGTTTGTGTCATTCATGCCGAGAACGCATAAAATCGTAACACCTATCGCGGTGTTTATATCAACGGTGTTTCTGTGCGGGCTGTGGATGGATAAATTCCTGCTTGTTACGCCGTCACTTTCATCATCGTTACAAATTTCAACGTATGAGATTTTGATTACTCTTGGTTTTGCCGGAAGTTTTCTCTGCGCTGTTTTGTTTTTCCTGAACAGGTTTCCCGCTATACCTTTTGGAGATCCTTTCTTTGACGGACCGAATTCGCACCACGGAGGAAACTGAAGAATGGACAGGTTTCTTGACAACTTGACAAAACTGATTGTCGCCAACATCGTTCTTTTCATAGCGGGCTTCATCACTCTTATCGTAACAGTCTCATTTTTCGGACCAACCCTCGCGCCGCTTATGAATAAACTGCCGTGGTAGCGGGATGAAAAAGCCAATGGCGAAAAAAAAACTGACATACTCCGGCTCGGGCGTTAACACAAAAGAGGGAGACAAATTTGTCAGTCTTATAAAGCCGTTTGTCCAAGCGACTCAAGGCAAAAATGTTCCGAAGTCATACGGCGGCTTTTCGGGCGCCTACTTACTCCCCGACAAAAAATCGTATCTGGTCGGAGCCACTGACGGGGTCGGAACAAAACTCAAAATAGCATTTGCCGCGGGTAGGGTGGACACCATTGGTGTTGACCTTGTGGCAATGTGCGTGAATGACATTTTGACCAGCAGGGCGACGCCTCTTTTTTTCCTGGACTACATCGCGACCGCGCGACTTGACGCTAAAAAAATGGCGGAGATTATCAAAGGAGTCGCGCGCGGGTGCACGGATGCGGGATGCGCTCTGCTGGGCGGAGAGACCGCGGAGATGCCCGGTTTTTACAAAAAAGATGAATTTGACCTCGCCGGATTCGCGGTGGGAATCGTTGATAAAAACCGCTACATGGAACGAAGTAACGCCGTTGCGGGTGATGAAATAATTGCGCTTCCATCAAGTGGAATACACTCAAACGGCTACTCTCTTGTGAGAAAAGCCCTTCTGCAGAGACGGAAACTTTCGCTTAAATCCAAACCTCGCGGGCTTTCGCGCCCGCTCGCGGACGAACTGCTTGAACCAACAAAAATCTACGCCCGCCCGCTCCGGGCGGCATTTGAGAGTTTTGACATCCATTGCCTCTCCCACATAACGGGCGGCGGACTGCTCGGAAACATTCCGCGCTCTCTGCCGGAAAAATGCATCGCGGTTCTTGAAAAATCTTCATGGGAAATTCCGGCGATTTTTGAACTTATCAGGGAATCCGCGAATTTGAGCGACGATGATATGTTCGGGGTTTTTAACTGTGGAATTGGAATGACTTTGTGTGTCAGTCCGGCGGATTCCGGCGCGCTTGTGAAAAAACTGCGGCAAACGGGGTGCGAAGGCGCGCACGTTGTCGGTAGAGTTGAGAAGAGAACAGGTAAAAACAAGTCTGCGGTCGTAATTACATAAGTTCCAGGTTGTCAATTATTTTAAATCCGAAAGTAAAAGTAAAAGTTGACTCGTCTTTCCAACTCGCGGGAAAAGGGCTGTAGGGAGCGGCGTCTCTTACGGTTCTAACCGCTTCAAGATCAAAGGCGGCTATTCCGGAAGACCGCGAAATTTCAACAAATTCCAACTGTCCGTCTTTTCGTACCTCCACACGCAGAACGGTATAAATATCCGAAAATATTTCCGAACCGCCGAAAGAAACCCGCCGGGGCCTCCAAACGTTTTGAACCCGGCTTCTGAATTTCTGAATGTAGGAAATATATTTATCGGTTGGCGCGAGAACACTGAAATTGTTCTCCTCAGAGTCCCCCCTGTAGTCCCCGTCATTGCCGAGACGGCGGTCTTCGGGCTGATGATAGATTTTCCGCCGCTCTTCGTCTGCAACCGCTTTAACCAACTGCTGAACGGAACTATCGTCAACGGAAAGTGTGTCATGCGACACATACTCCGCATCGCCTTCGCTTTCTTCGGCTTTTTTGGACACCGGGGCGGAGGCGGAAGGGAACGGGGCGCCGTAAGTTCCGTATTTCACCTTGTCCTCGCGGGAATTGTACGATTTCGTTGAATACGCCTTTGGATTCTCCACCACCGTGTCCTGAGGCTCTTCGGTCGGAGGCACATAATCAGTTATTTCAAGCAGTAAATCGTCTTTTTCCTGAACCTGCACGGCGACAAAAAGCGGGTTCAATCCCGTGAACACCAACAAGAGGAAATGAAAAAGCAATGCCGCGGTTAGCGACACTATAAGACGCCTTTTTCTTGACCGCCTTCTGTCATTTTTATTTTTTTCAAATGATTTCAACATTTGCTCATAGCAATTTTAATCATGAAATTGGAGTTTTTCACTATTTTTATTATTTTAGAAAATAATAAAAACCCACAAGAACAAGGGCGAGAACAAGTGTCAAAATGCCGAAATATCTTTCAATAAACGATTTGATGCCGCTTCCGAATTTCCATACAAGCACCGCCAGAAGAAAAAATCTCGCGCTTCTGCCAATAACCGACCCCATGACAAGAGCGCCGAAACTCATATTAAAAACGCCTGCCGCAATGGTGAAAACCTTGAACGGAATCGGAGTAACCGCTGACAGCAAAATCGCCTCAAAAGCATTTTCATCGAACTTGCCGGCAACGAAATTGAATGTCTGCTCACTGAAAACAAAACTGAAAAACCACTCATTGGTCAATCCCCATAAAAACTTTCCGAGAAAAAAACCGGCACATGCGCCAAGCACTGAAAACACTGAGCATATGGCGGCAAACCTGAACACGCGAGCCGGGTTGCCCAGATACATCGGCAACAGAAAAAAGTCCGGTGGAATGGGGAAGATAAAAGACTCGAAAAACGCAATCGCAGCGAGAGAGTGTTGGGCATATGGCTTTGAGGCCAATCCCAAAGTCATTTCGTAAACACGCCTCGCAAAATTCACGGGCTTGTAAAAAGTTTCCACCGAAGCGCGGTAAACGCTTTTGAGGAAATTCATTTTTTCAAATCCGCCTTGTGCAGCTCGTTGAGCGTGTCAAGATACGAATAGTCGGTAAAGTCAAGTTTGATAGGGGTTACCGATATCCAGCCATTCACAACCGAAACAATGTCTGTGTTGGGAATTTTGTGATACGCGAGTTCATCGCCGCCTATCCAGTAATAGATTCTGCCTCTGGGATCCTTATTTTTGATTATCTTTTCGTTGTAGTGTCTTTTGCCCTGATTGGTGAACTTCACGCCTTTTATTTTGTCTGCGGGCATATTTGGAACGTTCACATTGAGAAGGGTGCTTTTTGGAAGTCCATTTTTCAAAACAAATTCGGCGACCGTTTTAGCGTAGTCCGCGGCGGGCTCAAAAATAAAACTGTTTTTCCCGGGAACCGACACCGCGATAGAGGGTATCCTCAACAGAACTCCTTCCATAGCCGCGCTGACCGTTCCTGAATAGGTAATGTCATCACCCACGTTGGCGCCTTTGTTTATTCCTGAAACAACCAAATCAGGTCTTTTTCCCTCTATCAAACCGTTCACGGCGAGGTTTATGCAGTCTGTCGGGGTGCCGTCAACGCTGTATCTGTTGGACGCTATTTTCTCAACCCGCAGAGGTCTGGAAAGGCTCAATGCGTGGCTCGCCGCGCTATTGTCGCGGTCGGGCGCGACCACAATCACTTCTCCGAGATTTAAAAGTGATTTTTCAAGGGCGGTAATTCCGGGAGAGTTTATCCCGTCATCGTTTGATATGAGTATTCTAATACCGCTTGGCATATAAAAATGGTCGGGGCGACCGGATTTGAACCGATGACCACCGGTCCCCCAGACCGGTGCGCTACCAGACTGCGCTACGCCCCGATTTAATTTGAAAGGGCATTATAACCTATAACCGTTTGTCGTCCAAAAGCCCGAGGATTTGCTCCAAATCTTCCAAAACTGCAGTGAAAATTTCCTTGTCTCTCTGTCTTCCATCGGAAACAGGCAATCCCTGCTTCAGTCTCTTTCTCGCGCCCTCAATTGTGTAGTTTTCCTTGTGAAGCATGCTCTTAATTCTGAGAATTAGAAAAATTGCCTCTCTGTCATACATGCGATGTTTGCGCCTTCTGGTCGTTTTTATCTGTTCAAACTCTTTTTCCCAGTAGCGAAGGGTGTGATCCTTCAAACCCGTATATTCACTCACTTCTCCAATTTTGAAGTAAAGTTTGTCGGGGAGTTTTTTTGCTTCCTGTGCGCCGCTCATTGCTTCAAAACTATGATATTGAAAAGTTTGTATGATTTCAAGGCGCTATCCCGTTAACTTGAAGCTTTTTCTATGTTCCGGGCAGGCGCCGTATGTTTCAACAAGCTTCCTGTGCTCCCTGGTGGGATAGCCCTTGTGCTTGGAAAAGTTGTAAACGGGATACCTGTCGTGCAAATCCTTCATCATTCTGTCGCGCGTTACCTTCGCAATAATTGAAGCGACCGCGATTGACATGCACTTACCATCTCCGCCGACTATGGCGCGTTGTTTGAGCGAAAGAGATGTTTCGGTGTTTCCGTCTATCAAAAGAAAGTCGGGAGAAACCTCCAGGGCGGCGACCGCGCGCTCCATCGCCTTGATAGTGGCTCTGAGTATGTTGATTTCGTCTATTTCGCGCGGGTTCGCCACTCCGGTGGCGTAGACAACCCCTCCGTCCGAAGAAAGAGAGTTGAAAATCATCTCTCTGCATGCGGGGGAAAGTTTCTTGGAATCGTCAACTTCGGGAAAGTAAAACCCTTCGGGCAAAATCGCCGCCGCCGCAACAACGGGCCCCGCGATCGGGCCCCTCCCGGCTTCGTCCACACCCGCCGGCACAAGCCCGTGAGCCCGAATTTCCGTTTCGTATGAAAGCCCGTCAATCGGCAATCAAACACGCCCCTGAATCAAACCGTATTGAGCAAGAACGCGCGTGAGCGCCTTTTTGTTAGCCGGTGAAATAGCGCACAGCGGCGATCTGAAAATCCCTGAATCCATTTTCATAAGAGCGAGCGCTGTTTTTACCGGAACGGGATTTGATTCCAGAAACATCGCCTCGTTCAGAGGCAAAAGTTTGTAATGAAGTTTCCTTGCACCCGCGACATCGCCTTTGGCATAAAGGGTGTGCATTTTTGCCACGTCCCCCGGTGCGACATTTGCAGTAACCGTAATTGACCCTTTGCCCCCAAGCGAAAGAAGTGGAAAATTGACCGAGTCATCTCCGGACAAAAGGGTAAAACCCCCGCCGCACAGATGCATAATTTTTGATGCCTGCTCAACTGTGGACGCCTCTTTTATCCCAACGATGTTTTTGTATTTATCGTTCAGGCGCGCGACCGTCTCCGGAAGAAGATTCGCCGCCGACCGCCCGGGCACATTGTAGAGAATTATCGGAATCGAGGTTTTTGAAGCGATTTTTCCAAAATGTGTGAACAACCCGTTTTGAGAGGGTTTGTTGTAGTATGGAACAACAACAAGAGCAGCGTCTGCGCCCGCCTTTTCTGCAAAACGCGTGAGTTCAACGGCTTCCTCCGTGCTGTTTGAACCCGTCCCCGCAATTACGGGAAACCTGCCCGCACACATTTTGACGGTGGCTTCCACAACTCTTTTGTGCTCATCGTGCGAAAGAGTGGCGGACTCCCCGGTGGTGCCGCACGACACAATCCCGTGAGTGCCGTTTTCTGAGTGAAACTCAATCAGCCGTTCAAGAGCGGACTCATCCACTGAAAGGTTTTTTTTAAATGGTGTTATAAGAGCGACAAGTGAACCGGAAAACATGGAAACATAACTCCCGCAAACGATGGATAATCAATCATTGTATTTTCAGACGCGGTAAAATCAAGATGTGTTATAAAACATCCGCGATTCGCTCCGCTATCTGAACGGAGTTAAGCGCCGCCCCCTTTCGCAACTGGTCTCCCACAACCCACAAACAGATGCGGTTCTCCCCGACTATGTCGTGGCGTATTCTTCCGACAAAACAGTCGTCCCTGCCGGAGCAGTCCACCGGCGTTGGGTAGGAGCTGTCTCCGGCCGTAACTTGAACGCCCGGAAAATCGTTAATCGCGCTTTTTGCCTCGTCCGGCGAAAGCGGTTTTTCAGTCTCAATACTCATTGAAATCGAATGAGCCCTCATAACGGGAACCCTCACGGCGGTCGCGCTTACTTTGATGTCCGCCTGCAGAATTTTCCTCATTTCGTTGTGAAATTTCATCTCTTCTTTCGTGTATTGATTGTCAAGAAAAACATCTATTTGAGGAATGATGTTGAGCAATATTTGAGCCGGAAAAATTTCGCTTTTAACGGCACGGGGCCACTCACGCATCTGGTTTTCAAGTTCGGCAATTCCGCCGCCGCCCGCTCCTGAAACAGACTGGAAACTAGTTGCTATTACAGTTTTGACCACTCCCGCGTCGTGAATGGGTTTGAGCGCCATGGAGGCAATCGCCGTCGTGCAGTTGGGATTGGCGATTATGCGTTTTTCCGGAATCGCGTCCAGAGCGCTTCCATTTATTTCCGGCACCACAAGCGGAACCTCATCATCCATTCTGAACGCCGAGCTGTTGTCCACAACCACCGCCCCTTCATTCACCGCTTGAGGAGCGTAAGCCCGGCTGTTTGAAGCGCCTGCGGAAAAAACGGCGATGTCCACTCCGGAAAAGCATCCGGGGTCAACCGCTTCAACCTTGAAGGGACGCCCGCAAAACTCAACCTCTTTGCCGCGTGAACGCTCTGAGGCGAAAAGTTTTAAATTACCGACCGGAAAATTGCGCTCCGAAAGAATCTCAAGAACCTCGCGCCCAACTGCTCCGGTGGCGCCCACCACCGCAATGTTTAAATCTTTTTTCATTTTTTGAAATACTTCCTCTCAAGCAGCGAAACCTTTTCTATGTTCGCCTTTTCACTCTCTTCCGGATTTGAACCGAACCAGCCGCCAAGTATCTCCGAGGCGACTTGCGTTGAAGTGCTCCGCAGGCTCATCGCAAGGATGTTCGCGTCATTCCACTTTCTTGCGCCGGACGCGGTTTCTGAATCAGCACACAGCGCGGCGCGTATTCCGGGAACCTTGTTTGCGGCGATTGAAACTCCGGTTCCCGTCCAGCAGAAAAGTATGCCCTGTTCGCAGTTGCCGTCTGAAACCTCACGCGCGACAGATTCGGCAACGTCCGTCCACTCAGCGCCGTCTCCCGCGAGAGGCCCGAAAAGTTTGACCCGCGCGCCGCGTTTCTCAAGATAGCGCAGCACAAAATCCGTAAGATGGGTCTTCTCGTCGCTTCCGACCGCTATGTCCATAAACTCCTTCTCGGACCCCTTGAGTTTCGCGGTTCTTGACAGCAAAAAGTCATTCTCTATAATAAACCGCAGACTTGTTTCTATCAAACATTTTCCACGCGGAAAACAAGGCTCAACAGAGAGGAGAAAAATGAAAGTTGTAGTTTTTATAACTCAAACACAGGACACCGAAGCCAAAATTAAGGTGAGCGCGTCCGGAGATTCAATAGACCCGGAAGGGATTAAATGGATAATGAACCCCTACGACGAATTTGCCGTTGAAGAAGCGATTCAGACGGTTGAAAAACACGGGGGTGAAGCGGTAATAGTGTCGGTCGGTCCCGCGAGGAGTATTGAAACAATCAGGCAGGGGCTCGCCATGGGAGCGGCTTCGGCTGTTCACATCAAGGACGATGGTTTCGCGGACACGGACCCTTATACAATAGCCAAAGTCGCGGCGAGCGAGATTAAAAAAATTGGAGACATTGACCTGATTTTCACCGGAATGAAAGTAATTGACGAAGAATCGGCACAAATCGGAATACAGATAGCCGAGGAACTCGGAATTCCGCATGCGGCGCTCGTGAGCAAAGTTATAGAGATAAACCCCAACGAGAAAAAAATGATTTGTCAGAAAGAGGTTGACGGGGGAAGTGCAACCGTTGAAATTCCGTTGCCGGCTCTCATAACCTGTCCGGACGCGATGAACGAACCGCGCTATGCGTCTCTGCCGGGAATAATGAAGGCGAAGAAAAAACCCGTTCAGGAAGTCTCGCTTGATGACATTGATTTCGCCGCGCTTGGAATCGCGCGCGAGAACGTGGGCAAGGGCGGCTCACGGGTTAAGACCATCAAAATTGAAGTTCCGCAGATTGAGAGAAAACTGAAAATCATCAAGGGGTCGGACGAAACGACGGTTAAAAATGACGAAATAGCACAATCGGCTCAAGAAATAGTCAAACTGCTCAGGGAAGAAGCCAAAGTCATCTGACTCACGCAAAATCAAACGGAGGATTTCAAAAAAATGGCAAATGAAATATGGGTTGTGGCAGACCAGAAACTGGACGGTTCAATAAGAAAAGTAACTTTTGAAGCGCTCTCCGAAGCGCGTCGCGCGCTCGTGCCGAAACTTGACGGGGCGGTTCTGTGCGGCGTTGTGATGGCGGATTCGGTTTCCGCGCAGCCCGAAGAGATGAGCAAATTCGGAGCGCAGAAAATCTACACGGCGCAAAATGAGCACCTGAAAGAGTTCAATCCCGACAGTTATTTAAAAACGCTTTCCGAACTCATCAAAAAACATTCGCCCGCAATTGTTCTCGTTGGGCACAGCTCTTTTTCCGAGGACTACATTCCCCGCGTGGCGGCGAACACGGGTTCGGGGCTCGCGATGGAAGTTGTCAGCGTTGATTTCGCGGACGGCGCGCTTGTCATAAGCCGCTACTCGCATTCAAGCCGCGCGATTTCCACTCAAACTTTTCACGGAAGCGACACGATGATAGCGACCGTGCGCCCGAACTCATTCAAAGAGGAAGAGGCGCCCGTTCAGGGTGAAACCGTGCAGGAGAATGTTGAAATTGCTCCGGACGACCTCAAAATCAAACTTGTGGAGATGAAAACAAAAGAGTCCGACAGGCCCGAACTCACCGAAGCGGAAAAGGTTGTTTCCGGCGGCAGGGGGCTCGGTAGCGAGGAAAACTTCAAACATATATACGACCTCGCCGACATGCTTGGCGCGGCGGCGGGAGCGACACGTGCCGCGGTGGATGCGGGATATTGCCCCTACGACATGCAGGTCGGGCAGACCGGAAAAGCGGTTTCACCCACCCTTTACATCGCAGTTGCCATATCGGGATCTGTTCAGCATTTTTCAGGAATGGGTTCTTCGAAAGTGATAGTCTCAATCAACAAAGATCCCGAAGCCCCGATTTTTGCGAAATCCGATTACGGAATATGCGGAGACCTTTTTGAGGTTCTGCCGCCGCTCACAGAAGAGTTGAAAAAAGCTCTGGCTGATTGAGAGGTGTTTTTGAGAAAATTGCGCTGGCGGAAAGCAAATGCCGCCGCAAACTAGGGCAGGTCAACAACATCTATTCCCCCGGGCTCTCTTCCGAGAAACCGTTCGGCGATTTGCGTAAAACTTTCCGAGCCGTCCGTGAGATAAAACTCCTGCGAGCCGTCACCGCTTGTTTCCAAAAGCCCGTTTTGATTCAAAACCGCCTCTGCCTCCCTTGCAGTTTCTTCCGCTGAATCAACAAGCGTTACTTTTTCGCCCATAACTCCGGAAATTGTCTTTTTTAGAAGAGGGTAGTGCGTGCATCCGAGAACAACTGTGTCAACACTCTGATTTTTCAATGGATTAAGATAGTTAAGAGCAATACTTATAGCAATTTCTCCTTCGTGCACCCCCTCTTCGGCAAGAGAAACAAACAAGGGGCAGGCCTGAGAGACGACCTCTAACGATGAATTTTCGGACTCAATAGCGCGCAAATACGCTCCCGCTTCTGATTGTGGACGGTGTCGCGATGACTCCAATTTTACCGTTTTTTGTTACTGAAGCCGCTTTTTTCGCTCCGGGCTCAATCACACCGAGAACCGGAACGGGCAACTCGTCCGAAAGAACCTCCATTGAATACGCCGAAGCGGTGTTACAGGCGGCAATTACAAATTTCACGCCTTTTGAGACAAGGAAATCCGCGTTTTTACGCGAGTATTTAACAACCGTTTCGCGGGATTTTGTTCCGTATGGAAGCCGTGCGGTATCGCCGAGATAAACGATGTTTTCACGCGGCAGAAGTTTTGCCACCTCGCGGACAACCGTGAGTCCTCCAATGCCTGAATCAAAAATTCCAATTGAACGGGGAGATGACATTTTGAGAAATGTATCACGCTGGGAAACTGCTTTTTCAACTGTGAAAAAATGTTATATCCGTTATGATTGTTCCCCTGAAAAGACAAAAGCGGGGTGTAGCTCAGATTGGTAGAGTGCTGCGTTCGGGACGCAGAGGTCGCTGGTTCAAGTCCAGTCACCCCGAAAAAACGCCGGGGTTTAGAAAATGAAAAAAAGAATTGTTGTCGCGATGAGCGGTGGAGTGGACTCCTCAACTGTCGCCGCGATGCTCAAAAATGATGGGCACGAGGTGATTGGAATCACCATGCAGCTCTGGGATTACGGCGAGTCATCGGGAGGATGTTGTTCCGCTGACGAGGTCAGAGACGCGAGAAATGTGGCGCATCAGATCGGCATTCCGCACTATGTCGCAAACTACATGGAGCCGTTCAAAAAAACGGTGGTCGCCGATTTTGTCGGCAAATACAAATCGGGGGAAACTCCTGTTCCATGCACTCTATGCAATCAGTTTATGAAGTTTGACCTTCTGCTTCGGCGCGCGAAAGAGCTCGGCGCGGACGCTCTGGCGACCGGACATTATGCGCGGGTGTTAGGCGAAAAAGGCGAAAAGGCGCTATTCAAAGGCATTGACGACCGCAAAGACCAGACCTATTTCCTTTTTACACTCAAGCAGAAAGAACTGGAAAACCTGATGTTCCCGCTCGGAGAGAGCAGAAAAACCGAAGTCAGGCAAAAAGCGCATGAGTTCGGACTGCAAGTCGCCGAAAAGCCCGAAAGCATGGGCGTGTGTTTCCTCACGGGCGGTGATTACAGAAATTTCCTGTCCAAACAAATCGGCGATGACGCTCCGTCCGAAGGTGAAATGATTGACACTCGCGGTGAAAAAGTCGGAGACCACAAGGGAATCCATTCCTACACTGTCGGGCAGAGAAAAGGGTTGAAAATTCCGACTTCGGGACCCGAAGACGACCCGATGTATGTAATCAAAATTGATGAGCGGAACAACAAAATTGTTGTCGGTAATGAGAGCGGGCTTTACAATCCGGGCCTTGTGGCGGAAGGGCTTTCGTGGGTTCGGGAAGTGCCGGAAAACGGAATGGAGGTCAAAGCCAAAATAAGACACGGGCATTCCGAGAAAAAAGCGGTGGTTGAAATCCGGGCGGACGGCAAAGCCGTTGTCTCTTTCGCAGAGCCGCAGAGAGCGGTTACTCCCGGGCAGGCCGTTGTCTTCTACAACAACGGCGAAGTGCTCGGAGGCGGCTGGATAAAACAGGCGCTTTCGGCGTAATGGAAACGGTCAAAATGGCGCAAACCAACACGGCAAATTCAAAAGATGCGCGGCGCAAAATCTCGGTGGTAACTCTGGGATGTAAAGCGAACCAATACGACACCGCCGCAATGCTGGGACAGCTTCCGCCAAGCAAATATGAAATCAACGGAAACTTCACGGATAAAGCCGATGTTTATGTGATTGACAGTTGCACCGTAACGGGCAAGGCGGATTCTGAAGCGAGGAACTACGCGCGGCGGGCGAAAAAATCAAACCCCCACGGAGTCGTTGTGGTAACCGGCTGCTACGCGCAGGTGTCATCTGAGGAAATTGCGGCGCTTGAAGGCGTTGACTATGTTGTCGGGAACTCTCACAAATTTCCCGCACTCTCGGAAATCGTCAGAAAAGGCGAGCCTCAGAAAACTGCGCGGGTTTTTGTGTCGGATCTTTTCGCGGACAAGAAAAGAAAGTTTGAATCCCCGAAAATAAAAAACTTTCCGGAGCGCACAAGGGCTTTTTTGAAAATTCAGGACGGCTGCAACTACGCCTGCAGTTTCTGCATAATTCCGAGAGCGCGGGGAAGGTCGCGAAGCCTCGCACCCGATGAGGTTTTGAAGCGGCTCGCGACTCTTTACTCAAACGGCTACAAGGAAACGGTTTTAACGGGAATTCACCTCGCAAGTTACGGAACGGACATAGGCGCATCGTTGGTGGAAATGATTCGGGAGATTGAAAACTGTTCGCGCCCGTTGCCGAAAATACGCTTGAGTTCGCTTGACCCCGCAGACATAAGCGATGAACTGATACGGCTTTGCGCGGGCTCTGAGTCGGTCTGCAAAAGTTTCCATATTTCTCTTCAAAGCGGAGACGGCGATGTTTTGAAAAAAATGAGACGCCGCTATTCACCTGAACGTTTCACGGATTGCGCGGACTTAATAAGGCGCGAGATGCCGGACGCCTCAATTGGAACAGACATTATGGTCGGCTTTCCCGGCGAAACCGAACGTCAGTTTCAAAATACCTTTGAGGTCGCGCGCGATTCCGTACTCACATATTTCCATGTTTTCCCGTATTCGCGCAGAAAAAACACCTCTGCGTGCGTGATGGACGAGCAGGTTTCCGCAGAGGTTAAGAAACGCAGAAGCTTTGAAATGCGAGAACTCGGAGCCATGAAAAAACAAAATTTTTATGAAAGTTTCATCGGCAGAACTCTTCCGGCGATATCTGAAACCCGGTCAATCTGCATGACGGACAACTACATACCGGTCGCGGTTCCCGACTCAAACCTGGAGGCGGGCGTCAATTTGAAAGTGCGAATAGATTCGGTCTGCGGAGAAAAAACAAAAGGATGCATCCGCTCATTCTGCTGACAGCTCTCGTCCCTCTTGTGTTTTCATCATGCGCCGGCACCCCTTTCCCGCATGAAATATTTGATAGGAAAGACGTTTTCAAAGTCTGGGCGCTTGCGGACACTCAGCCCACGCATCCCTCGCACAGACGGGCTTTTGAAAACGCCGTTGAGGATTTGAACCGGAACACAAGGGGCGTTCACATGGCTTTTGTCGCCGGGGACATTGTCAATTCCGCAAGCGAAGAAGTTTTTGACTGGTATCTCGCGACACGGTCAAAATCGTATATTGTGCCGTGGCATGAAATCGCGGGCAACCACGATGTCAAACCGGACGGCGGCGCGCTTTTCAGGAAAAAAATCGGCAAATTCAACAAAACCGTTCTGCGCGGCAACATCCTTTTTATTTTCATCTCAGACGAAGACGGCACAAAGCCAACTGTCATAAGCAACAAAGTATTTGAGTGGTGGAAGAAAACCGTTGAAAACAACAGAGACAAAATCGTAGTCGTGATGACCCACGCGCCGCTTGAAGGAAGTTCCATTGTGTTCTCCGGACTTCGTGACAGGCAGATAGCGGGCTCAGAGCGTTTTACTGAAGTGCTGAAAAAAGAGAAAGTTGACCTCTGGCTCTCGGGGCATCTCCACGTCCCGCATTTTTTCCCGCGCACGGTTAAGAAAAAAGAAAATCTGAACGGAGTGGTGTTTGTTCACATATCTTCCATACGCCCCGAAGTGGGCGGTTTGAAGCATCCTGAATCCCGCTTTTTAGCGTTCTACTGCGGAACGGACAAAGTGTCGGTGTTTTCAAGAAATCACAAAAAAAGAAAATGGCAGAACAGGCACGCCAAACATTTTACTCTTTCAAAAACTATTGAGTGTCCGTAGGTCGGGAGGGTTATTTCTCACCCGAAACGCGCTCCAGAACAACATCCACGATTTTCTCATGGAGACCGAGCGGCTCGGTAACCGTGTGTTTCAAATTCGGAAACTTTTTGGCAACCTTTTTTGCCATTGCGGGTATGTCAAAACCCGAATGCCTGCCCGGAACGAGAAAATAAGGGTGGACGACCACCTCGCCCGCTCCCAACTCGGCGCATTTTTGAAACGCCTCTTCCATAGTCGGAGACGCAATCTCCATGTGGCAGTATTCAACAATATCAAAGCCCGCGCCTCTTTCCCTGATTTCACGGGTTACTTCGGCAAGCACGCTATTGGCTTCGGCAACGGCGCTTCCGTGGTCAACAAGTATGAGAGCCCGTTTGGTTTTGGCGTTAGTTTGAGTGTCCGGCATTTTTCATAATGGTCGCAAGAACAATATCCGCCGACCTGTTGAACTCTTCAATAACAAGATGCTCATTAACTGTGTGAAGATCGTACATTCCCGTTCCCAGATTTACACATTCAAGCCCCTTGCGGTTCAGGTAGTTCGCATCGCAACCGCCGCCGCTTGTGTGAAGAACAACCGGATGACCGAGTCCGCGCGCAGTTTCCTCAACCATTTTCGTAATCACGGACGAGGGAGAAACGTCCATCAGGGGATAGATGTTTTCCCGCTCAATTTCCACGGCGGAAGCATCTCCGCGGACTTCAATTGACGCTTCCTCAAAACACTCACTCATGTGGTCCATTTGTGCCAGGAGTTTTTCCTCGTCGTGACTTCTCGCCTCGCCGAGAACATTTGCTTCACCCGGAACGATGTTCATGGCGCTTCCGCCTGAAATTGTGCCGATGTTCGCGGTGGTTTCGAAATCTATTCTTCCCAGATTCATTCTCGCTATGGCTTTTGACGCAATCTCTATCGCGCTCACACCATCTTCGGGGCACAGCCCCGCATGCGCCTCAACACCCGTGATTTTGGCTTTGAGTCTATCCGAAGCCGGGCATTTCAGAACAAGGCGGTCCGGAGTGCTGCTGTCAAGAACAATTCCGTAAGAGGAGTTGAAAATTGAACAGTCAATGAATTTCGCCCCCAGCAACCCAACTTCTTCGCATATCGTGAACGCTATTTCAATGTCGCCGTGGGGCAGGGCGTTCTCTTTGAGGCAACGCACCGCTTCAACAATTATGGAAACTCCGCTTTTGTCGTCGCTGCCGAGAATTGTCGTTCCATCGCTTCTCATAACGCCGTCTTTGATTGAGGGTTTTATCCCCTTTCCGGGAGCGACTGTGTCCATATGCGAACAAAGAAAAAACGGTGGCGCGTCCGTATTGCCTTTAAGTTTGACAATCAGGTTGCCCGTATTTCCGCCGACTTTCGCGCCGCAATCGTCATAAAAACATTCGCCGCCTATCTCCTTCATCTCTTTTTCCAGAACAAGCGCAACATCTTTTTCAAAACGCGGCTCGCTGTCTATGCGGATTATGCTCATCAAGTGGTCGGACATTCTTTTGTATGAAATCATCGTAAGCCCTTCTGTTATATCGCAAGAGGATAGTTTTGTTTGCGGTCTTTTAAAATCTCACCCGTGCGCGCCGCTATCTCGCCGAGATTGTTTCGCACGGCGGCGGAAACGAAAATGGATTCGGGATAAATCACGGAAAGGTCTTTCAGTTTTTGGCGAGGGGCAATGTCGGTTTTGTTAAATACAAGCAGCCTGCGCACTTCGCCAAACCCCATTGAGTCAAGTATGGATTCAACGGCGTCTATCTTGCTCTCAACGTCCGGATCACCCGCGTCCGCCACATGAAGCAGTAAATCGGCTTCGCCAAGCTCTTCCAGAGTCGCTCTGAACGCCATCGCCAAATCTTTGGGAAGATCTTTTATAAAACCGACCGTGTCGGTGAAAAGAAGAGTGGAATTGCCCGGCGAATACATTCTGCGGGTTTTCGTTCCGAGCGTGGAAAACATTTTATCCGCGATTTCGGTGTGCTCTTTTGTCAAAGCGGAAAACAGCGTGGACTTGCCCGCGTTTGTGTAGCCTACAAGCGAAATAATTTCCGTGTTTCCTCTCATGCGGTTTGCCCGCGTCCTTTCTCTCCTGCAGGATATCGCCTCCATCTGCTTCTCCAAATCCCTTACCCGTCTTCTGAGTTGCCTTCTTTCCTTTTCAAGCGCTTTCTCTCCGGGCCCCCTTGTTCCAATTCCCGCACCGGGCTGCGACATCTGAATTCCGCTTCCCGAAAGACGGGGAAGGGCGTATTTGAGTTCCGCAAGTTTAACCTGCAATTTTCCCTCTTTTGAGGAAGCCCGCAGGGAAAATATTTCAAGTATGAGTTGCGTACGGTCAACAATTTTCATATCCGTGCGGCTCTGTATTTCGGAAATCTCAGACGGCGCGAGTTCGGTGTCAAAAATCACCGCTCCCGCAGCTTCATGTTTTGCGAGCAGAAGGAAATCAGTCAATTTTTTCTCTCCGAGAACAGTGTTGCCAACGGATTTTTTTGACCGTTTGAGAATATGAACGCGTGAGCCCAGAACCTTTTTCCCGGCAGAAACCGCGAGAGCATCAATCTCTTGCAGTGATGTTCCGGCTTCCCTCTGCGAACGCCCCGTCGCAATGAGAAAAACGTGTTCCCTGTTTTTATGACGTGGATTTAGCGGGGCAAAACGTCTGTTTTGTACCGGCTCAAGCGCGCTTTCAATATCAAAATTTACGTTTGAGCAACTGGGGAATTCCGCGATTTTCCATTTTTCAGAATCGCTCCGCTCTGCGTCCGGAACAAGAGGATAGGCAAACTCAAACCCGCCCGCGCCACCGCCCCTAATCCGAACGACGCCCACTATTTCAAGCCGTTCGTTTATAAGCGTGAATTTTTCGTTGTCCGTAAGCCCGCGCCCGTCTGTATGTGTGAGAATGAGCCGAAAGTTTCTGACTCCGCGCCCGGTGTCGCGATGCCTTCTGAAAAACGACGCGATTTGAAAATCGCCGCAGTTTCCCACAAAAACCGCCGCCACTCTGCCTTTTTTATTGAGCAAAACCGCCACATTCCTTTTGACCTCTTCCGACGCCCTGCAAAGCGCGGAACCGAATTCCGGCGTCATCACCTTGTTTGGGTCAACAGATTTTGAATAGATTTTGAGAAGCAACTTGATTTCTCTGCCGGTAAGGCCGGATCTGTTGCCGTAAACAGAGATGTTCGCTATTGGGATTGCCTCTTTTTATACATCAAGGTTTCAATACAACATGCGTAAGAGATGCAATCAAAAGAATTGAGGCAACCAGAACAAAAATCCCGATTATGTAGATTTCAGCTCCTGTTTTCTTCATCACGGTTGATTATAATACCAACCCCGTGCGGTGTCAAAAGCGGGCGGATTGTAATTTTTCCGTTTCACGGGTTAAATTTATTAGAAATACTATTAACTATTAGAGGCGGCAAAAGACCGCCAAAAGGGAACGCAAAATGACAAAAATAGCGACTATTTCCCCCGTATGGGGCTGTGGAGTTGATGATTTAAGAGCGCTCGCGCGCGAAGCGGAGAACGCGGGTTTTGAAGCGATTTTCTCGCCCGAAGTTCCGCCTTACAGCGCGATTTCCAACGCGCAGGTGTTCGCCGAAGCGACTTCAACAATCAAAGTCGGCACGTGGATAACAAATATATTCATGCGCAAACCCGTCATCTGCGCCGCCGAAGCGCTTACTGTTCAGGAGATTTCGGGCGGAAGAATGATGCTCGGTCTCGGAGTGAGCCACAAGCCCGTCAATGACAAATTCGGAATAGACATGGGCAATCCGGTTGAGGAGATGGAAAAATACATTTCCGAACTCAGACCCATGCTGGACGGCTCTTCGGAATTACTGACAATCAAACGCGATCTGCCGGGTTTTCCCGTTCACATAGCCGGACTGACGAACTCTGCCGCCCGCCTCGCAGGTAAGGTGGCGGACGGGCTTATGCCGTATATGTCTCCGCCTGAATATGTGAAGCAGTTAAAAGAGCAGGTTGTGGCGGGAGCCAAAGAAGCGGGAAGAGACCCTTCCGAAATTGAAATCACAAACGGAATCCCCTCATTTATTTCAGACAGTCTGGAAGATGCGGTTAAAGCCGCAAAAACCGGGCTTTCCGGCTACGCGCGCTTTCCGTTTTACCAGCGTCTCATAAAAAACATCGGGCATGGCGATGTGGTTGAAAAAATTCAGGCCGGCGAAAAACCGCATGAGGTTTTCACCGACAAATTAGTTGACGCGATCGCGCTTGTGGGACCGGCGGCGCGTTGCAGGGAACAGCTTGAGGCGCACAGGGAAGCGGGGGTTCAACTTCCAATTATCGTGCCGGGCGCGGTTGGAAAACAGAGCAATCTTGAAGTGATGAAAATCACCTGTGCGACTTATTCCGGCTGATTTTCAGTCAGTCATACTGAACTGCTCGCGCAATTCGCCGCGCTTTTTCTTTCCGTTTTTCGTAACCGGAATTGAGTCCGTAAAAACAATCTCTTTTGGCATTTTGTATTTGGCGAGGCGTTTTTCCAGAAAATCTCTCAACTCCTTTTTAAGCGAATCACGCGACTCGCCCGCCGGTTCCTTTGTTACAACAAAAGCGGTTGTGATTATTTTCCCGCCGCCCGCGTCAATTCCCACGGCGGCGCAATCGCCGACTTTGCCGTGTTTTGAAAGCGCCGCCTCAATTTCAAACGGCGAAATTCTGTAACCGAAACTGTTTATCATGTCGTCCCTTCTCCCAAGCGGCAGCAGGTAGCCGTCATCGTCAGCAGTAAAATAATCGCCGCTCATAAAATCGCCCTTCGGAGAAAACATTGCGCGAGTCTCTTCGGGTTTGTTCCAGTAACCCAGCATAATTCCCGGATCGTCCGGAGCGGAAACCAGAACCCCTTCGCGCGCATCCGCGACCTTTTCTCCGGTTTCGGGGTTTGCGAGAAAACATTTCCTGCCGGGCTGCGGTTTGCCCGGGGACTCAGGGTTTATTTCCATCCCGATCATGTTTGAAACGTAGTAGCTGAACTCGCTCATTCCCAGTCCGTTATAAAGCGAAACCCCCAATTCGTCTTTCCACGCGGAAAAAAGCTCCGGGCTGAGAGTTTCGCCCGCGCTCAAACAGTGGCTCACACTTGAAAGATCGGGGCGGGGCGCGTCTTTTGCCGCCCTCAGCATCTGCCTGTAAACGGTCGGAACCGCCATAAAAACATTCGCGCGGTGCTTTTCAATAATTTCAAACATCTTTCGGGGTTCGTATTCGCCTCCATAAATCACGCTCGCGCATCCATGCCGCCAGGGGTCAAGACAGCCCGCACCCAGAGTGTAAGTCCAGTTGAGTTTTCCGGCGTGAAAAACTTTGGGGCGGTCGCGGACCCCCAGCCAGAAAAAAGCCGCCGGGTCACGCCCGATAATGCACCGATGCGCGTGAACAACCCCTTTCGGCTCTCCGGTGGTTCCGGATGTGTAGCAGATATACGCAATATCTTCCGAAAGCGTGTCCGCAGGTTCAAGTTCGGCGGAAGATTTTCGCACAAGTTCGTCAAGGTCAACACATCGTGAAGGCGCCTTTCCTCCCGTTATAAAAACCGTTTTCAAATTCGGGCAACGATGGCGTACGGCATCAACCCGGCCGTATGTCACAGCGGACGCGACAACCGCTTTTGCTCCGCCTGTCTTCAAGAATATAAACCTCCTCGTCTTCAACAAGCATCGGGCTCGCCGGAATGGGAACGGCTCCAATTTTGAGCGCCGCGAGGAATGAAAAAGGAAATTCCGGAATGTTTTCAAGCATTATCATCACTCTGTCCCCGCGACGCACGCCCGAAGAAAGAAAAGC
>NZ_CDWCUL010000003.1:0-13419 GCF_977828045.1 Candidatus Mycalebacterium sp.
TTGGGCTTCAAGCATGCGCCGCGCGATGGTTTTGCGGCGCGGGGTCATCTTCACCCTTGTTTCTCCGCGGTGCAGGGCCGACAGAGAGGGAAATATGTCGCTTCCCGTTCCCGCAGGCGTTTCTTCTCCGCCGCCGCGCTACGCGCTGTGGCTTGTTCAACATCGGCTTTTGTTATGCGTCCGCCTTCAGTTTTCGGTTCGACCGTTGACAGATCAATGTTCTTATTGCGGGCGATGTTTCTCGCGACCGGAGTGGCGCTCGCTTTTCCTGCGTCCGAAACGGGACCGGGTTCGCTTTGCGGAGTTTCCGTTTCCGCAGAGGGAGGCGTTGCGGAGGCGGATTCGTCTATCACTCCCAGAGCGTCTCCAACCTTCACCTCGTCTCCTTCGTTTTTGCCTATTTTCAGAACCACGCCGCTCGTTATCGCCGGCACTTCAAAGTTTGCTTTTTCGGTCTCAAGCTCAACAACGGTTTCCCCGGTGTTCACGGGGTCGCCTTCACGCTTGAGCCATTTGATTACGGTCGCGTCGATAACTGAGTCGCCAAGTTCGGGCACTACTATTTGAGTTGCCATCTTATCCTCCGAGTTGCTTCAAGATTAAACATTTTTCCCCATCATAACACCGCTTTTTTCAATTTTATAAATCTCTTTCGCGCTGAACGCCTGCTCAAGCAGAATGGCTTGATTGGCCTTGTGCATTGACATTGAGCCCTCCGCGGGGCTTGAGTTCCGTTTTCTCGCGATGAAACCCAGAGGAATGTTTCGCGGACGCACAATTCTGCGCAGAAACGGATGTATGAAATCCCACGCTCCCATATTCACCGGCTCTTCCTGAAGCCAGATTACCTCTTTTGCTTCGCCGTATCTACTCACCGCCTTCTCAATTTCCTCAACGGGCGGGTGGTAAATTTGTTCGACCCTGATTATCGCGACTTCGGGGTGTTTCTTTCTCAATTCGGACATTTCAAGATCTATCGCAACTTTGCCGCTGCACAAAAGAACCCTGCTCACCTTGCTCGCGCCTTTTTTGTCAATCGGGTCGTCAATGACGGGTATAAACCGCCCCGAAGACAGTTCTTCAAGCGACGATGAGGCGAGCGGGTTTCTGAGCAGACTTTTCGGCGTCATCACCACAAGGGGAAGCGGGTCTGTTTTCAGCAACATTGCCTGCCGTCTCAACACATGGAAAAACTGCGCGGAAGTTGTGCAGTTCACGACCCTGATGTTTTTTTCCGCCGCCATTCCGAGAAATCTCTCAAGCCGCCCGCTTGAATGGTCGGGTCCCTGTCCCTCGTAAGCGTGTGGCAGAAGCAGCACAAGCGAGGAGATTTGCCCCCACTTTGAGCGCCCGGAAACCAGATATTCGTCTATCAACGGCTGGGCGCCGTTTATGAAATCCCCGTATTGAGCCTCCCAGACTATAAGCGTGTCGGGCTTTTGTATGCTGTATCCGTATTCAAACCCGATGCACGCATTTTCAGTCAGGGGGCTGTTGATGATTTCAAACGCCGCTTTTGCCTGAGGCATTTCCCGCAACGGGATATGCTCTTTTCCCGTGTCCGAGTCGTGAAGAACGGCGTGCCTGTGGCTGAAAGTTCCCCTCTGGCAGTCCTGCCCGCTGAACCGTATGGGCACTCCGTCCGCAAGGATTGAGGCGTAGGCGAGTTCCTCGCCCAGCGCCCAGTCTACCGTGTGGGCTTTGGGGTCTTTGAGCGCGTCCCGCCTTTTTCCACGGGCTTTGCTTACTTTGTAGTTCATGGAAAAACCGTCCGGCACTTCAAGCAGGGCTTTGTTCATCTCTTTCAGTTTTGCCGCCGGAAACGCGGTTTTTGCCTTTTTCGCCGCCCCCTCTTCGGGAATGACAACCGGCATCTCGCCGTTGCCTAATTCTTCCGGAAGCGTTTCAAAGGTTTTTGTCAGGGCTGCCATGTGCTCTTCAAACAGTTTGTCCGAAGAGGTTTTGTCCATTATTCCCTCTTTGGCGCAACGCCCGGCAATTTTTTCCCTTGCGGTTGGTTGCTGACTGATTTTTTCATACAGCAACGGCTGAGTGAATTTCGGCTCGTCGCCCTCGTTGTGTCCGTGCCTGCGGTAGCCGACGAGGTCTATGAGGAAGTCTTTGTTGAATTTGCGTATGTAGGAAAACGCTATCCTTATTGCCTCCATGCACGCTTCGGGCTCATCGGCGTTGATGTGGATTACGGGCACTTCAAACCCTTTGACGAGGTCGCTTGAGTAAAGCGTGCTTCTGCTGTCTTTCGGAATGGTCGTGTAGCCAATCTGGTTGTTTGTGATTATGTGAAGCGTTCCGCCCGTACTGTATCCCGGTATCAAAGACATGTTCAGCGTTTCCGCGTTGATGCCCTGTCCCGGAAATGCGGCGTCTCCGTGAATAATGACGGGCAGGGAATACATCGGGTCAAACTTCGGCTCTCCGGGAGATGAAGAGTCCGTTCCCGCTCCGCGCGCCATTCCCTGTATGACCGGATTAACCGATTCCAGGTGGCTGGGGTTGGGCGCGAGCACAATTTCCAGCATTTTGTCCCCGCTTGAGCTTCCGTTCATTTTCAGCGGCTTTACGGCACCCTCGTGGTATTTAACATCGCCCGTCCAGCCCATGTCGTCTCTGAAATCCCTTTCATAGACGGAGTCTTTGAACTTCACAAGCGACTGCGCGCACGGCTTGTCCATAACGTTATGCATCACATTGAGCCGCCCCCGGTGAGCCATTCCAAGCGTTATGTGATAAACGCCCGAGTCCGCCGCGAGGGACACAAATTCGTTAATCATCGGCACAAGCATGTCCATTCCCTCAATGGAAAAACGGAACTTGCCCGGAAACACCTTGTGCAGAAACTTTTCAAGAGCCTCCACTTTGCAAAGCTGTTCAAGGATTGATTTCAGGTCAATGGGGGTGAGCGGGGGTCTGAACTTCCCGGATTCCGCCGCGCCCATCATCCACAGCCGTTCATTTGAGTAGTAGATATGCTGAAAATCGTAGCCGGAAAAGGACGAGTAAACCTCTCTGAGTTTTTGGATAACCTCCGCCGCGTTTGAGCATCCTTTCGTGATTGGGCTGTCAATTACCGACGGCGGAATCCCGGCAAGGTTTTTTTCGGTCAGTCCGTGAAATTCGCTTGAAAGGAGTTTGTCTCCCGCCGGGGAAGTTCCGAGGGGATCCAGTTTGCTGTCAAGATGCCCGTTCAGCCGTATGGCCTGAGCGAGATTCGCCGTTGCGACCGTTGCGCCCGATGAGTCCGCGGCTTGCGTCCGCGCGGCGGTTGCGCCGCCGTTTTGCATTTCCGACAAGCCGTTTTCAGGCGGAGTCCATGCGTCAAAAAGCGCTCGCGCTTCGGGGCTGACCGAAGAGCGGTCTTTCAGGTAGAGGCTGTAAATTTCCATAACAACGGCCGAGTTGGGGCCGTGAAAGAGATCTTCCAACATCAGAGATGTGCGGTTTTGTTTTGCCATCGGAACGGCGTTCTTCCGTTATCGGGAAGCAGAGCAATAATAATACAGAATTCGGTCATAGACAATATGTGTCTGAACAATTTTTCTAATGACTTCCGCGCTCCCCTACCTGTTTTTCTTGGGTCTGTCTTTTTCCTCTATGTAGCCCTTGAGCTGTACTTTGCTCCTGATTTCGGGCGGCAGATTGCTCAAGTCCGGCTTGGGCATGTCCGTGGAAAGGTCGCTTGTGAAAGAGAATGACGACACGACCTTTTTTGCTTTCTTTGAGCCGCACGAGGGGCATTTCACCCTTTTTTCATCACCTTTTTCGTATATCAATTCAGAAAAGCGGAAGACATCGGTGTTCATAACAAACATCGTTGAGCCATCTTCGGAATACCGGATTACGTCCTGCCCGTTTTCTTTGGCTTTCCCGGCTTCGGCTTCAATTCTGCCTTTTTTGAGGTCAATGATTTGCGCGCTACGCACAACGGAACTGTTTTTTACGGTTGGCGAGACGGACTTTTTGCCGCCTTTCATAATGTCGCTCATCGCTTTTTCCGCGCTTTTTCCGCAAGGCGTACATTCATATTCAAACAGCGGCATAATTCCTTATTACCTTTTGAAGTGCTGGTTCAGGGTGTCCTGCCCGACCCAGTTCTGGCGCTCCTCGTCTTTCTGCACTTTGTAGTCTTTATGCCAGCCGAAGTCGTCTCCGGGACCGGGCTCCCTTTCTCTTTTGTCAAAAATCGCCTTGAAAGTTGAAAAAACCCGCCGCACTTTTCCGCCGTTGCATAACGGGCATTTCGGCGGCCGCGCCCCGGGCTCCATCAGCTCGCTGAATTTGAAGTCTTTAAGTTCAAGGTAAAGCGATTTTCCCACTTCAAGCGAGTATTTGAACCGGCGCACACTTCGCGACCGCGACGGCGTTTTTTCGCCGAGAGAAAACATCGGCGCGCCCGTTTCCCCCTTCGCGACCTCCATGTAGAGGAAGCCGGGGTTTTCCTTTAATATCCGCGAGGCGTTTTTTTTGTTCAGGTTCCCGACAAGGTTTGAAATGTCCTTGTTGAACCTGTTCATACACCCTTCGCATTCATACTCATAAAGAGGCATAATAAGACCGAGAATTCTACATCTATTTGCCGTTTTTGAAAGGGACAAGTTTTGAAATCATCACCGGAAAACAGCGCGGAATTGATTATCCGGTGTGATGGAGCGGTTGTTTCACTTGAAATAAACAGACCCGAAAAGAGAAATTCTCTGTCTCCCGACGTTCTTCGGGGGATTGTCCGCGCGCTTGAAAAATTAAAAAAAGACGGCTCGGCGCGTTGCGTTGTGCTGTCGGGGCGTGGGGGCAAGGCGTTTTCATCGGGATACGATTTTTCCTTTGTGGTTCCCGGAGATATCACCCGCGATTACGGCGGAAACAAACACCCGCTTGCCGCCGCCTGCGACGCGGTGGAAAATTTTCCGCACCCCGTTCTGGCGCTTGTGCGCGGCTACGCCGTGGGCGGAGGGCTTGAGCTTGCCGCCGCTTGCGACTTCATAATTTGCTCGGACGATTCAAAGTTTTCCATGCCTCCTTCGAAGCTTGGAATCGCCTATCCGTTTTCGGGTTTGCGCAGAATCGCCCGCGCAGTCGGGATTGCCAACGCCAAACGGATGTTTTTTGCCGCCGAAACCTTTACGGCTCATCAAGCGCTTCAGGCGGGGCTTGTGAGCGAAGTAACTTCGCCCTCAGCCGTTGAAGACACCGTTTACGCACTCGCCCGCAAAATCGTTTCAGGCGCGCCTCTGTCAATACAAGCCGCCAAACAAGGGCTCAACATTCTCGCGAAATCCTCAAAACCGTCCGCGAAAGACTCGGCCGCTGTGCGCGCAACACTTGAAAAAATCGGAAAAAGCGCCGATTTCAAAGAGGGAATGAAATCGGTCGCTGAAAAAAGAACGCCCGTTTTCAAGGGGCGCTGATTTACCGTCCGTAAATATCCTCAATAAAATCCCTGTCTTTGCTCCAGCCCGGTTTTGCCATCACGTTCAGTTCCAGAAAAATCTTTGTTCCGAGAAATTTTTCAATGTCACTCCTCGCGCGCGACCCGATTTCTTTCAGCATCTTGCCGCCTTTTCCTATCACGATTTTTTTGTGCGACTCTTTTTCAAGAAACACTTCGGCGTTTATGTAAAGAATTTTGCCTTTTCCGCGCCGCATTTCCCTAACCGCAACCGCCGATTGGTAAGGCACTTCGCCGTGGGTGAGGCGGAAAATTTTTTCTCTGACAAATTCCGCCGCGATAAATTCCTCCATCGCGTCCGTGCCGTTGTCATCGGGAAACTGTTTTTCGCCTTCCGGCAGAGATTTTTTCAAAACTTCAAGCAGGCGCTCCAAGCCCGTTTTTTTGAGCGCCGAAACCGGAACAATATCCGCGATTTTGTCGCCAAACCGTTCTGATTTTTTCAGCGCTTCAAGCACGGACTTCCTGCCCCCGATGTCGGTTTTGTTCAGAGCCACTATCACGGGGCGCGAAGAATCCTTAATTACCTTGACTTCGCCCGCGCCAAAAGGGGCGGAATTATCCGTAACGGCGAGAGTTATGCCGCTCTCCAGCGCTCCGAGTGCGGATGCGGTCATTTTTTTGAGCAATTCTCCCCTCGGGCGGACTATTCCCGGTGTGTCGGTGAAAACTATTTGTGCTTCGTTGTCCGTGAATATGCCGTTTATGCGGTTGCGCGTTGTGTTGGGTTTTGGAGATGTGGCGCAGATTTTTCGACCCACAAGCGCGTTCACAAGCGTGGATTTTCCCACATTCGTTCCGCCGACTACCGACACAAAGCCGAACCTGTATTTTTTGCCGTCCGACATTTGTGACAAGAATGGCGTATTCAGCCGCCAAGCGCAAACCGCCCGGACGGGTTGAAAATCAGTAAAGTTGGTATAGAGTGAGATTTTGCCTGCGTGTGTGCGCGAAAAGCATCCGCGGGATAAGGGAAATTCTTTGAAGGATTACGTTTTTACACCCGGTCCGGTTCCAGTTCCGAGCGATGCTCTAATTGAGATGGCAAGGCCCATCATCCACCACAGAACTGCGGAATTTGAAGCGATAGTTAAACAAATACGCGCCGACCTGAAACAGATTTTCCAGACCTCCGGCGAGGTTCTGGTTATCGCTTCTTCGGGGACGGGAGCGATGGAAGGCGCAATTTCAAACACGCTTTGCGGGGGTGACAGGGTTCTTGTCGTCAACAGCGGAAAGTTCGGGGAAAGATGGGGAAAAATCTGCCGCGCTTTCGGCGTTGAAGTTGAAGAAATCACAGTTGAGTGGGGAAGGGCTGTTGACCCTGCGCTCATACGGGAAAAACTCGACAAAAATCCCTCCATACGCGCGGTTTTGATGCAGGCGAGCGAAACCTCAACGGGCATAAAAAACCCGACCGCCGAAATAGCCGTGATTACGCGCGAGCGGGATGATGTGATTCTGATAGTGGACGGCATAACGGCCGTTGGCGTTTTTCCACTGCCGTTTGACGAACTTGGCATAGATGTGCTTGTGGCGGGCTCGCAGAAGGCTTTCATGCTTCCTCCGGGGCTCTCGTTCGTTTCCATGAGCCCCAAGGCGTGGGATTTCAACAAAACCTCAGACCTTCCAAAGTTTTATTTTGACTTCAAAGCCGCCGCGAAAAGCGCGGACAAAAACACAACTCCGTGGACACCGGCGGTCAGTCTTATAAGGGGGCTGTCGCAGGTTTTGAAAATGTTCACCGGAGAGGGGCTTGAAAATATGCACAAACGGCATGCGGTTTTTTCTTCCGCGACCCGAAGCGCTTTTGAAGCGATGGGAATGGAGTTGTTCACAAAAGATGAACCCAGTCCCGCGCTTTCAGTCGCGGTCGCGCCACCTGAAATCGGCGCGGCGCCCTTAATCAAAACCCTCAAAGAAGATTTTGGAATAACGGTTGCGGGGGGGCAGGATCAGGCGAAGGGGAAGATTTTCCGCGTTTCCCACATCGGATACATAGACCGTTCGGACACAATAGCGGTTGTGTCTGCGGTTGAGCAGAGTTTGAAAAAACTCGGGCACGGGTTTAATTTCGGCTCCGGGATGGAAGCCGCCTCCCGAATAATCAGCGAAAATCTGTGAAAAGGGCTTCCACTCTCTTCATATTTGACTTGAGGAACAGATAATCAGGCAAATTAAAAATGTTTGCACGCAAGCGGGTCTTCGTCTTTTTCCGAGATTAAATATGCCGCTTCATACTGCCCGCCGCGGTTGTGATAAAGACGCATTCCCGAAGGCGTTTTGATGTAATTGCCGGAAATTTCGCAACCGTCCGGCATTTCAACTTCATAGATTGAAAAAGACAGGGTTTGCGAGCCGAGATTAAAATTCCTGCGTTTCTCGCCAATCTTTTTTACTTTGACCGCCTCTTGTAGCGCGAGCGGGAAAATCTGTCCGTGAACCTGAATTTTCATCCGTTCTCCTCGCACCTGATTCTGTTGAGCGAACCAACGCACATAAGCAAACGCGCGATTTTTTCGTTCTTTTTATATGCGGATTTCCCTTCAAGAATTTGTCCGCACTCAGTGCAACGGTTTGACGATGCGGATGAAAAATCGCACGGCGCGCACCGGAAAGCCGTTTCATCGTGCCAGTGCATCAAAGAGTAGATCAACTCGTTGACGCCCCAGCCGACCATTACGTCTCCCCACTGGTCAATGGCCTCTATCAGTTCCCGCCTGTAGGGTTCGGGAACTTCACTGAAATCTCCCAGATAGACACGCTCGCCCGTTGAGGCATACACGCCGAAATTTCGCGCCATCACAGTTTTGCCACCTTGCTCATGAGGAGATGGTCCGCGAGCACCAGATTGACCATCGCTTCGGCAATGGGAACCGCACGCGGGCACAAGCACGGGTCATGCCTGCCCCGGACGACCAAATTCTTCGGAGACCCTTTTTTATCAACTGTTTTCTGGGTTTTTGATATTGACGAGGTAGGTTTTATGGCGATTCTGACCACGAGATTTTCGCCGTTTGTTATGCCGCCGAGCAACCCGCCCGCGTTGTTTGTTTTGAACCCCAGAGAGCCGTCTTTACGCTTGAACATCAAATCGTTCACTTCGGAGCCCCTCCTTTTCGCCACATCAAACCCGCTTCCCATTTCAAAGCCCCTTATGCCCCCGATGCTCATCAGAGCAGAAGCCAAATCCGCATCAAGTTTGTGAAAAACCGGCTCGCCAAGCCCTGCGGGAAGCCCCTTTGTTACGACCTCAACCGTTCCCCCGACGGAGTCTCCCTGCCGTCGGACGGAGTCTATGAGGTCAAACATCTGTTTCGCTTTTTTTGCGTCAGGGCAGCGCACGGGATTTTTTTCTATTTCGCTGAAATTGACCTTCTCCGCGACTATGTCGCCCACGCTTCTGACAAACCCGCGCGTTTTAACCCCGAGTTTTTCAAGCAGTTTTTTTGCCACCGCGCCCGCCGCGACCCGCCCGACTGTTTCCCTTGCCGAAGCCCTGCCTCCGCCGCGGTAGTCTCGGAATCCGTATTTTTCATCGTATGTAAAATCGGCGTGTCCGGGGCGGTAGATGTCTTTTATTTTCTCGTACGAAGACGAGATAACGTCTGTGTTGCGTACAAGCATGGAGATCGGCGTGCCAAGTGTTTTGCCTTTGAACACGCCGGACAAAATCTCAACCTTGTCCGCCTCTTTGCGCTGGGTTGTAACCTTGCTTTGCCCGGGGCGGCGGCGGTCAAGTTCGCCTTGAATGTCGGTTTCGGAGATTTTAAGCCCCGCCGGGCAACCGTCCAGCACAACCCCGACTGCGCTTCCGTGCGATTCCCCCCATGTTGTGATTCTGAAAACCGTTCCGAATGTGTTTCCGGCCATTTTTGTATAATACCCGCTTCTTGCTCAGTTGAAGTCGTGTTCCCGTAAGTCGTGAAGCTTTTTCTAGATTAATCCGCGCGACTTCAACCACTCAACAGTCTTGCGTAAACTCTCCTCCACCGAACCGCGCCGGTATCCCAGTTCCCGCTCGGCTTTTGAGCAGTCCGTGTGCCAGTTATAGCGCGACAGTTTGACGGAATCCAAATCCATCGTTGAGTAGTTTGGAAACGCCAACCCGAGAACGCGCTCGGCAAAAAATGCGGATGCGTATGCCGCAGAGTAGGGGATTTTTAATTTCGGCGCGGGCACCCCGGTTACTTTTTCAAGCAGATTGAAATACTCAAGCACCGTCAGGTTTGTGTTGCTCAAGATGTAACATTCTCCGGTTTTGCCTTTTTCCGCGGCGAGTATGTGACCCTCCGCCACATCCTCAACATCGGTAAGGTTGAGAGTGCCGTCCATATATCCGGGGAAACGCTTTTTGCAATACCACAGAACCGAGCCCACGCTGGACAGATACTTGTCTCCGGCTCCGATGACGACCGAAGGGTTCGTTATCACGACATCAAGCCCTTTTTCGCAAAAATCAAGCGCCGCGGCTTCGGCGGCGCGCTTCACATTCATATATCCGATGTTTGCGCCTTGAAAATCCGGGTCGGTCTCAGAGTCTTCCGTTATCAAACCGTTCTTAACCGCCGGTCCCAGCGCCGCCACGCTGCTTGTGAAAACCACCTTGCGCACGCCCGTTTCAAGAGCGGCCGACAAAACTTTCCGCGCCCCCTCAACATTTATCTCCACCATTTTTTCGTAGTCTCTTTTTTTAAACGAAACAAAGCCCGCACAGTGATAAAGGGTTTCGCACCCTTCAAGAGCTTTCAGCACCGATGCGCGGTCTGTTATATCGCCGTTTATTTTTGTTACACCCGTGCGGTCAAGGTCTTCGGTGTTGCTGGTTACGCGCACAAGCGCGCGAACTTCCGCGCCTTTGGTTTTAAGTTTTCGCGCGATATGAGAACCGATGAATCCGGTTGCTCCGGTCATTAAAATCGCCATGTTAAAGCGCCTCCCGATAAAAGGTTTACGAGTTAGAAGTTAGAAGTTTGAGAGTGAGTTGTCAACGGCTATTTGATTTGACTGTCCCCGCCCGCGCGCGTCTTGCCTGTGTTTGCCGCCTCATATATTCTGGAACAGTCGCCGCGCGCGAAAAATCCCATGTCTCAGGCACACGCTATTGTTATGGAAAAAATCCGCAAAGATTATGCCGGGCGGCGTATTCTTGACGGGCTGGATTTGCGGATTGAGAAGGGCGAAATCGTTTTTCTCAAAGGAGAAAACGGTTCGGGCAAAACTTCGTTGTTGAAAATTGCCGCCGCGCTCTCAAGACCCGCCGCCGGAAAAGCGCAAGTTGCGGGTTTTGACACCGTTTCTTCGCCGGAGCAAGTGCGCCGCAGAGTGGGGTTTGTTTCTCACGAAGACTGCCTTTACGAAAGTTTGAGTGCGTTTGAAAACTTGCGTTTTTTCTGTGAACTCCAGAGGATTGAGAACGCGGGAGCGAGGGCGGGCGAGTTGATTGAAATTTTTGAAATTCCGTCCGCTTCACGGCAGGGTTGCGGCTTGCTGTCGGCGGGAATGAAAAAACGGATTTCAATAGCGCGCGCCGTGTCGCACAATCCCGAAGTGCTTCTTCTTGACGAGCCGTTTTCCGGTCTTGACCGCAGGGGGAGTGAGATTCTTTCGCAAACGCTTGAACGTTTGAAAAACTCCGGCGCGGCTGCGCTTGTTTCAACTCACGGAAATTTTGAAGGTGCGGATATTTCCGATTGGACGGCGGTTATCAGCGACGGGCGCGCGGACCGGAGAGGGAGCGGGTTGTGAGAGACATCTGGACTGTTTTTCTCAAAGATATTTCCATTGAGACTTCGGGCGGGGGAGTTTTTCCCGCCGTGGCGGCTTTTGCGGTTGTCATAGCGTCCGTTCTGCATTTTACAAACGTTTTTCCCTCTGCGCCCGCTGCGGCAAAAGCCGCTCCGGCGGTGTTTTGGATTTCCACTCTGTTTGCCGCCACAATCGCGTTTGAGCGCTCGTTTGAGGTTGAGAGAAAATCCGAAGCCATTCGTACGGTTCTTATGTCGCCGGTTGACAGGAGTGCGGTTTTTATCGGAAAAACTCTCGCCAACCTGCTTCTTCTTACCGCCGTTCAAGTGGTTTTTATTCCGGTTTTCGCGCTTTTTTTCTCTCTGGACATATTGCCGGTTTTGGCGCCGTTCGCCGTGGCGGTTTTCACGGGAACGGTCGGCGTGGCGGCGGTGGGAACCGCGCTTTCCGCGCTTTCCGCGCAGACCGGCATGAAAGGGGCTATCTTTCCGGTTTTACTTTTTCCGCTTCTAATTCCGGTTTTAATAAGTGCGTCCGAATCTTTGTCCGCGGTGCTTGGCGGCGTGCCCGCGGGTGATCTCCTGCGCCATATGAAGGTGCTCATCAGTTTTGATTTTGCCTTTCTTGCGGCCGGGGCGCTGGTTTACGGATATATAATTGAAGATGTTTAGGAGGATTTTTTGAGCGCTTCAAAGAAAACCGTTTTTGCTTTTGCGTTGCTTTTTATGGCGGCGGCGATTTGGATGAGCATTTTTTACGCGCCGACCGAACTCAAGATGGGGCACGCGCAGAGAATTTTTTATTCTCACATGGGCGCGGTTGCCGCGATGACCGTGGCTTTTATAATCGTGTTTGTGTCAAGCATTGCTTTTCTGCGTTCAAGAAAGTCCGGGTGGGACGTGCGCGCCGTGTCCGCAGCGGAAGTCGGGGTTGTTTTCACGCTCGTAACGATGCTGACGGGCGCGATATGGGCGAAGCAGTCGTGGGGAACATGGTGGGTCTGGTGGGACGCTCAGCTTCAAGCCACTTTTGTGCTGTTTTTGCTCTATTGCGGCTATTTGCTTCTCAGGAGAGCGCTTCCCGAAGGCGAGAAAAGCTCCGTGCTGACCGCCGTGTTCGCGTGCCTCGCTTTTATAGACCTGCCTTGGGTTTATGTGTCCGCGCGCGTTGTGAAAAGGGATATTTCCCCCATTGTTTTTGGCCCGGGCGGAGAGGGTATCGCGCCTGAAATGATGCACACCTTGCTTGTCAACATTGTGGCGTTTGTTCTTTTGTTCATACTGATTTTGCACGAACGCGAGAGAATTGAAACTTTGAGGCGGCGTATTGGTTCGCGCCGTGAAGGTTAGGGTTTTGTTATACGGGCTATCCGGTTTTGCGAAGCTCTGTGAATGAGTTTTCGTGTTCGCTCACAATTCTGCTTACGGTTGAATAGTGAATTCCGAAATGGTCTGATATTTCCTTCATTGAGAATTCGCCCGAGCGATACGCCGCGAAGACCGCTTCATTTCTGTCCCGTGATGCCGCTGACAAAACGCATGACGCTTTTGAGCCCCATTCTCTGTTCCACCGGAATCTCTTTTGAGTGTTTTGCGGACGCGAACTTTGAGGAGTTTTCAATAAAGTCCTTGTCGCCCAGATAAATCTGGTGCTTGATTTCCAACCCGATGTTGTTCTGCTCCGGGGTTGAAACAAAGTTTTCAAACTCCGCGCCGCCGCCGAAAATTGCCGCTGTTGCCGCTGTGTTTACAAAAGAAATATTTTCCTTTCCGCTTGAGGCGCGGCAACTGCTCCATTTCCACTGAACCGGTGAGGTTATAAGCTTTTTTCTGACCGGATTTGAGAGCACATGTCTGATAACGCGCTTCAGGTATTTTTCCTTCTGGAAAATTACGGAGTGAAACCTGCCCATGAAGAGATGCCCCGAACGGTTATGGTTTCTGTTGAACGCCTGCGTGTAAACCTCCGTTCAACTGTCTCATTCCGGCTGAAAGGTTGGCTTTGGGAGTTTCAACGACAATCTGGTAATGGTTGTCCATCAGGCAGTAGGCGTAGCAAATCCATCCGAATCGTGAGCACACGGACTCAAAAGTGCTCAGCCACAACCTGCCGTCATCGGAACTGATAAACACCCTCTGAGACGCATTTCCCTTTGAGGTTACGAGATAAAAAGCGTTTTGATATTCCACTCTGAGCGGTCTTGCCAT
>NZ_CDWCUL010000004.1:0-50302 GCF_977828045.1 Candidatus Mycalebacterium sp.
ACGTAGTCACGCACTACAGTTTCAAAAGACGAATAGCCAAGAATAGAATAATCTGTCTTCATATATTCTTCTACACACCACTCCATGTCCGCAACAAGCTTTTTCTTAAGGCTAACACCTGATTTTCTCTTTCTGTTTATAAAAGTTGACACCCACTCTTTTTTAATATCCTTCCATTTATCAAAAGCATCAATTCTTCCTTTGTTTTTAATCTTCTTGAAACCATCATCTTTATAATAAGCAAGATAAGTTTCTTTATGGGAGGAATGGGGGCTGTGTGCAGTAAAAACCATAATGCAAGTAACAACATTAGCTGATTCAGCAAACAATTCATCTGGCATTGAAAACACTGCTTCAAGAGTATGTTTTTCTAAAATCTTCTTTTTCAGTTCTAAGGTTTTGCCTTTCTGTGCCAATGCGCAATGCATTGGCACTATCGCTATACAAATTCCTCCAGTGGTTAAACATTCCAAATTGTTCAAGACATACTCTAATTCTTCTACATCTGTTTCTTCCGATTTGTACGGCGGATTTAAAAACCCAACGTTTGGTTTTTGTCTCTTAACTTTTCTGACAACATCTTCATCAAAACAATCCGCTTTAACTACATTGGTCTTTCCATCTTGATGAACGAACATATTAGAAATTAATAAAGAAAAGATATCTGCTTGATATTCTGTTCCAATCAACTGTTTGGATTTTATTCGTTTAATCACTTCTTCATTGTCTTGTGCAGAAGTAATCATTTTCTTCATCGCACTGATTAAAAACCCTCCTGTTCCAGCACAGTTATCATAAATGGTGGAGTTTTCATTCACTTGAGCCAAGTCAGCACAAAACTCTGTAATATGTGGAGGAGTTAAAACAATACCAAGCCCTTTATCGCTGTTTGTGTACCTTAAAAATTCAACATAAAGTCGTCCCAACACATCAACATATTGGTGTGTTTTAACAAAACCATTAATATTTTCATTGATTTCATCAATAATTTCTTTCAAAACCTGTGGACCTTTTGATAGAGATGTATCAGTTTTAATAAAATTAAATTCAACATTAAGACTGTCTAATTTTTCTTGGGTAAGATTTGCACTTTCCAACTGACTTGAAACTGTTCGGACAAGGGATTTCGCAAGATTTTTAGGCGATGAGTGCAAAGCGTAAGATCCTTTAAAGGCTGGTTCCTCTAGCGCAATAAGAATGGCGCTAATTAACAAACCTCTTTTATTTTCCCGAATTTTTTTGTGGTGCAGATTTTTGTTTAATTTGTTTGCAAAACTCAAGAGTTTATCGTAATCCTGTCTAAATTTCTCTGGACTTTTTAAGTATCCATCTAGATAATTTTTAACACTTAGGAGTTTGTCTCCAAAAATAGGAGTTGATGTTTTCTTGCCTTTCAAGTGTAGGTAGTGAGAAACTTTTGCTTCTCTATTTGTTTCTCCGCTAGCACCAATAGCCAACACATCAAACTCTTTCGACAGATAAGAAGCATAAAGCAACGCACCATCAACAGCATATTCTGAATATCTATTAAGCTGTCTACTTGCGTGTTTTTTTGTATCCGCCTTACACTCAACAACAATTAACAAATCGGAATTGTTCTTAAAAGTAATGATAAACTCTGGATACCCTGCTCCCCGAGTTCGTTTTTGAGGCAGATTTTAATAATTTGTCAATTTTTGGAAAGTCAGACTTTTGTTCTTCTGTATCAATGTGTTTTTTAAACTTTTCAAAATGCTTGCGAACCCATGCCTCTGTTTTTCTTTCGTTTGCCATTAATACCTAAACCGCTTTCGCTAAATCAACCGCCAATTTCCAAATAATTTGAATATGCGGTTGGTTTAGGGATTTTCATTTTTTCCAATTCCAGCCCTTCCAGATGAAATTCAATGGCATTTTGCATGTTTTTCTCGACTTCTTTTTTTGTCTTGCCCGCAGCAACACACCCCTGAATGTCAGGAGAATAAGCCGAAAAACCCGTCTTTGTTTTTTCGTAAACAATTAGATACTTCATTTCTTAATACCCGCCTGTTTAAAGATACTGTTTTGAGTGCCCTTTGCAATTTCATCATTCTGCTTTCCTGAAATCGTAACCAAGCCCTGTTTTCTTTGATGTTTGAACTGCCGATGGCTTCCGCGCATACGGTCTTGGTACCAACCGTTTTTTTCAATCAATTTTATGGCCTCTTTTACTTTCACGGAAATATCGCCGCACTACACCCTCATACCGCTTTCGCCAAATCAACTGAAACAACCGCCGAATTCGCCGCTTTGCTTGCGGTTATGCCGATAAGCGCGTCCACGCTTGAAATGGTGGTTTTATTGTGCGTAACGACAAGCGTTTGCGAGTTTTGCGAAATATCTTTCACGAGAGACGCAAATCTGCCCGTGTTTGAATCGTCAAGCGGGGCGTCTATCTCGTCAAGAATTATGAACGGAAGCGGGCGCACAAGGCACGAGGCAATTATGAACGCGATTGCCGAAAGCGCTTTTTCGCCGCCGGAGAGCAAACTCATACTTTGTGATTTTTTGCCGCCGGGTTTTACAAAAATATCTATTCCCGTCTCAATGGGGTCGTCCGGATTTGTCATAACAAGCCGCCCTTCCCCGCCCTTGAAAAGCGTGGGCAGCAATTCGCGGAATTTTTTATCAACCTTTTCATACGCATCGGCGAATTTCTCCGCGCTTTCACGGTCAAGATGAGAAATGGATTTTTTGAGAGAAATCACGGATTTTTCCAGATCTTCTATCTGGCTTTCCAGAAAATCGTATTCTTTCTCCGCCACCTCGTATTCATCAGGCGCGAGAAGATTAACAAGCCCCAGCCCGTCAATTTTCGCTCTCAGGTTTGAGAACTCTGTTTTTGCCTCCTCAACATCGGCGGCACGAATTTCCTCCTCACCCGGCATTTGCGCGCCCGTTTTTTCCGCAACTTCGGTTATTTTCCCGTCTATATACTCAATGTTGTTTTCCATCGTTTTAATACTGACCTCAACATCGCCGCGCCGCGCTCTGACCTCCTCAATACGCCTGTCCAGCCCGTCAACCTTTTCGCGTAAAGTCTGAATTTGCTCCAGAATTTCCGAACGGTTTTCACGGATTTTTCCGCCGCCGTGCCGTTTTTGCTCCAACTCCGCCTCAAGCGCCTCTATTATGCGCTCCGCAGAGCCGGAAGACTCAAGCAACCCTTTTTTCTCGTTCTGTTTGACGGTAATTTCGGCGGCAATTTCCTCTGAGCGCGCCGCGATGTCTTTTTCCCTCAAAACAAGCCCTTCAACGGAGCGCAGGGCTCCGGCTTTGTTCTGCTCCAACGAAGCGATGCTGACTTTCAGCGAGCCGAGCCGGTCGGCAAGTTCGGTTTCACGCGACTCAACCTCCGAGTTTTTCTCCTCAAAATCCGAAAGCCGCTCTTTGAGAACCTCTCTCTTCCCGCGCAAGCCCTCAAGCCGTGAACGGCAATCGGCGAGCCGGGCGTTCTTTTCCTCAAGTTCAGCGCCCGCGGCGGCGATCTCCGTCTCAAGTCCGGTGAGTTTTGTCTCTTTTCCTTCAAGTGAGAAATTAAACCCTTCAAGGTCGCGCTCAAGCGAGCCAAGTTTCGCCCTGTCCGCGCGAATGTTCTCGTCAAGCGAGGTCATTTTCTCCTTCAAATCGTCTATGCGAATCTCAAAATTGCCCGATTCTTCAAGCGAAGTTTTTATCTGTTTATCAAGGCGGGCGACCTCATCCGTGAGCGACTCAATCTCCGAATCGCGCTCAAAAACCCCGCCGGTCGTCCAGCCGCCCGAAACGGCTCCCGAACTGTCAAGAAAATCGCCCTCAAGCGTGGCGAAGGAAAGTTCCGGCGCGTGCGCCGCGCACTCAAAAGCGTCCCGGAGCGTGTCCACAACGCAAATTCCCGCAAGGACTTTTTTCACAACCGCTCCGCCCTCGCCTTTTACGCGCACAATCTCCGCGACCGGGCGCGCTCCCGCCGGAACGGAAAAAGTTTTTCCGGGCGTGTCCGCCGCGCCGGCCGGCATAAAGGTTGCCCGTCCCGCCTCGTTTTCGCGCAGTTTCGCTATCGCCGCCGAAGCGTCATCGCCCGTGCCGACCACAATCCAGCCCAAACGCTCGCCGAGCGCCGCCTCAAAAGCTTTCGCGTATTTTGGGGGAACGGCAACGTAGTCCGACAAAACGCCGAGCACGCCGCCCGTTTTGTTCCCCATAAGAAAACTGCGGGACGATTCAGGAAGCCATTCAAACGATTTGCGTATATTTACAAGCTCCTCCAACCGCGATGCCGCACGTGTGCGGCGCTCTTTGAGTGAATTTATTTCATCAAGCAGTCTGCCGTGCTCGCCGCCGAAGGACGAAAGCCCATCTTCAAACCCCTTTTTCTCTTTTTCCGACCGTTCCTGCGCGCCGCTTATCTCCTCAATTTGAGACAAAAACTGCTCGCGCTGGTCGGAAATTTTCCGCTTCTCGTCAAGTAACGCCTCTTTCTGCTCGGACAGGTATCCGCTTCCGACCGACAGCCGTTCAATTTCGGCGGTGAGGTTTCTGTATTCCTCCTCAGCGCTGTCGCACCGCTCAACCGCGCTGAAAAAACCGTCTCTGACTTCTTCAAGTCCGTCTCTGTCGCCCCGCGTGCCGTCTTTGAGCGCGGAAAGTTCGGAAGAAACAGTCTCAATATCGGTTTTAAGCCGCTCCATTTCCGCGTTCGCGTTTTCGGCTTCGGAGCGCATTTTCGCGGCTTCGTCCTTGATGTCGCGCCCCTGTTGTTCAACGATGAGTTTTTCGCTTTCAAGCCGCGCCGTAAACGCTTCAATGTCCGCCGTTCTTCCGGCGGAAAGATCTTTTGAGGAGTTTTCGGCGTTGATTTTCTCCCGAACGGCGAGTATTTCCGCATCCGCGGACCCGGCTTCGGTTTCAAGCGCGCGGGCTTTTTGCTCAAACTCTTTAAGACTGCTCACGATGCCGCTTTTTCCGGTCTCAAGTTCGCCTGTGGATTTTTCAATTTCGGTTTTGCCGCGCAACGCTTCGCGCATTTTTTCTTCGCTCTCAAGTCTCTGCGCGCCGAGCATAAGCAATTCAAGCCGCGCCGCGCCGCCGGAAAGTTCGTTCAGTTTTTGCGCCTGCTCCGCCTGCCGCCTCAAACTCTCTTTGCGCCGGTTCGCGTCCCTGCTAATGCCCCTGATTTTTTCCAGATTTTCTTCAGTTTGTTTCAGGCGGCTCTGAGTTTCCTTTTTTCTCGCCTTGAATTTCACAATTCCGGCGACCTCGTCTATGAGGCGGCGTTTTTCTTCGGGCTTTGCCGTTATGAAGCCCTCCACTTCGCCCTGACCGATGATTGAGTGCGAGCGCGCGCCCGCGCCGGTGTCCAGGAAAATGTCAACGATGTCTTTGAGGCGGCACTGCGCGCCGTTGATTGAGTATTCGCTCTCGCCGCCGCGGAAGTATCTGCGCGTTATGGAAATATCGTCAAAGCCGCTCCCCCGCACTTCGGACAGCACAAGCGTAACCTCGGCCATGCCGACGGGTTTGAGCGAAACCGTTCCGTCCGAGATTAAGTCCTCCATCACTTCGGCGCGCAGCATTCTGGGATTCTGCTCGCCGATAACCCAGCGCACGGCGTCCACAACGTTTGATTTGCCGCAGCCGTTCGGTCCCACAATGCCGTTCGCCCCCTTGTGAAACTCTATTCTCGTTTTTCTGTGAAATGATTTGAAGCCGGAAAGTTCAATCGCGGAGATTCTCATCTTAAAATCTCCTTGCTGGTTTTTACATCCGCCGCCGCAAAAAGCATCTGAATCCAGTTGTTGAGAACGGCAACCCCCTCGCCGGGCGCGCCGCCCGCGGCTACACGCGTTTTGTCGCGCACAAGGGCGGGGTCTTCGCTCTTTCTGTCCTTCAAAACGGCGACCGTGTGAACGCCGCCCGAAGAAAACACCTGCGGCGCGACCGGATTTGAAAGCGTGAGGGCAAACATCTCATGCCCAAGCGGAGAGGGAGTCTCAAACCGCGTAAAAAACCCCGTGCGCGTGGTCTTTTTGCCGAATTTTTTTGCCGCTTCGGAAATGTCGCCCGATGAGGTTAGTTCATCAAGCGCGCTCTGCGCTTCGGCATTTGTGTCAAACGATATGTATTCAACCTTGATTTTTTCGCCCGTTACCATGAAAAGGTTTTCCATCTCTTCAAGCGTCCGCGCCTCTGAAATGCGGGACAGCGAAGCCATTTTCAAAGTAAGGTTTTCGTCCCTGATTGAGTCCTCAAACTGCGAGACGGTCAACCGGAGATTCTCCGTTATGTAAAACTTGTAGTAATCCGCGCCGACAAACCCGCCTTCACGAACAAAAGCCGGGTCACTGTTGATGGTTTGGCGTATTTCCTCATCGGAAACGCGCAAGCCCAGCGCGCGCGCCTTGCGGGCGAGAAGTTTGCGCTGGATGAGAAAATTAACGGTTATGCGGTCTATCGCGTCCTGAATTTCAACCGGAACCTTGTCCATACCGGCGGTTTGCGAGTTGTAAATCTGTTTTCTTACAAGTTGGTAATACGAAATGGAAACGGCATCGCCGTCAACCTCCAGCGCGACTCCGGAGGAAACCCCGCTACCGGAAAAACCGCCCGTATAGCCCAGTCCCACGATGAAAGTGAGAGCAAGAACAATGACAATGACTCTCGCGAGCCACGAATTTCTATTTTCTTTCAGGCCTGTGCCCATATAATCAGCTCAAGCCCAACCTCAAAAACCTTAAACAAGCCGTTCTATTTTACACCTAAACGGCGGAAAATGTCCAAACAATAAAGGCATTTTTTGTATATGCTTTGCTGAAATGATAACCAGTCTCGGAGGCGGAGTCGGAGCGGGCAAGTTTCTCAAAGGGTTGTCGTTGGAAGCCGAAGGCGCGGATTCGGAGCGGCTTTCGGTCATTGTCAACAGCGCGGACGATATAAATCTTTCAGGGCTTCACATCTCGCCGGACATAGACACAATTACCTACTGGCTTTCGGGCATTGTGGATAAAAAAAAGGGCTGGGGAATTGACGGCGACACCTTCAATTTCATTGACGCGGCGGGCGCGCTTGGGAACGAAAACTGGTTCAGAATCGGCGACCGCGACCTCGCGACCCACATCACCAGAACGGAAATGATTAAAAGCGGGCTCACGCTTTCGGACGCCACGCGCGAAATCGCACGGCGGCTCGGCGCGGCGGACAGGGCGGACATCATACCCATGACCGACTGCGAAGTCCGGACCTGGGTGCGCACGGACCTCGGAGAGATGCATTTTCAGGAGTATTACGTCCGCAGAAAAATGGAGCCGCAAGTGTCGGGCGTGAGTTTCAGGGGAATTGAAGCCGCAACTCCGGCTCCGGGTGTTCTTGAAGCGATAAACGGCGCGGACAAAATTGTGCTGTGTCCGAGCAATCCGGTGATAAGCATAGGACCCATTCTTGAAGTGGCGGGAGTAAGAAACGCTTTGCGCGAGTCAAAGGCGGTTATTGCCGCCGTAAGCCCGCTTGTGGGCGGAAGGCCTCTCAAAGGTCCGGCGGACCGGCTGATGAAATCGCTGGGGCTTGAGGTTTCGTCATTTCAAATCGCCCGCATGTATTCGGACTTTCTCAATCTTATGGTTATTGACAACAGCGACAGCCACGAGGCGGAAAAAATCAAGTCCGCGGGGCTTGAAACACTTGTTACGGACACCGTAATCTCAAACACGCAAACCGCTCGCGCGCTTGCTCGCGCCGTGCTTGAAAAAATGGACTCTCTGCGTTAGTCTGTCAGTGTGGCGTTGCCGCGCAAAGAAGGCTGAAATGCAAGTAAGTAAAGCACTTGATTACGCAATACGTTCGTTGACTTATTTGGGCAACAACCCGGGCAGAAGGTGCGGGATGAAGGAAATCTCCGAAAACCAGCACGTACCGAACAAATATCTGGCGAAGATACTGGGGCGGCTTGTAAAAAGCGGAATAGTAATTTCGGTGCGCGGCCCGTCGGGCGGCTACATACTCGCCAAAGAGCCGAAAAAACTGAACTTGCGCAATGTTTATGAGGCAATTGAAGGGGACATTCACATAATTGACTGCATTGATGAGGACGGACCCTGCGCGCTTTATGAAAACTGTACGCAACTTGCCATCTGGGATAAATTGCAGCTCTCAATGATTGAAATGCTTGAAAAAATAACCATCGCGAGCCTGACCGACAAAGGAGCAAGACAATGAGCATTGATTTTGAAGACCTTGCCCGACAGGAATACAAATACGGTTTCACAACCGATGTTGAGCAGGATATCGCTCCGAAGGGGCTCAACGAAGATGTAATCCGCTTTATCTCGGCGAAAAAAGAGGAGCCGAAGTGGCTGCTTGACTGGCGGCTCAAAGCCTACAAACACTGGCTCACAATGAAAGAGCCGAAATGGGCAAACATCAAATATCCGTCCATAGACTACAACGCCATAAGCTACTACGCCGCGCCCAAAAGCGGCGACCGCCCCGAAAGTCTGGACGACATAGACCCGGAAATCAGGGAAACATACGAAAAACTGGGAATACCGCTTGAAGAGCAGAAAATGCTCGCGGGCGTGAAAACCGAAGCGGTTGCGGTGGATGTGGTTTTTGACAGCGTTTCGCTGGTAACCACCTTCAAGGAAAAACTCGCCGAAGAGGGAGTGATTTTCTGCTCAATGTCAGACGCCGTCAGAGAGCATCCCGAACTTGTGAAAAAATATCTCGGCTCGGTCGTGCCCGCGTCTGACAACTTTTTCGCGACCCTTAATTCCGCCGTTTTCAGCGACGGCTCTTTCGTTTACATACCCGAAGGCGTGCGCTGCCCGATGGAGCTCTCAACCTATTTCAGAATAAACGCCGAAAACACGGGGCAGTTTGAGAGAACCCTCATAATCGCCGAAAAGGGAAGTTACGTTAGTTACCTGGAGGGCTGCACGGCTCCGATGAGGGACGAAAACCAGCTTCATGCGGCGGTGGTGGAACTCGTTGCGCTTGAAGACGCGACAATAAAATACTCCACAATTCAGAACTGGTATCCCGGAGACAAAAATGGCAAAGGCGGGATTTACAACTTCGTAACAAAGCGCGGCAGATGCATCGGAGACAACTCGCACATATCGTGGACTCAGGTGGAAACCGGCTCGGCAATTACATGGAAATATCCCAGCTGTGTGCTTGAGGGGGACAACTCGGTCGGAGAGTTTTACTCGGTCGCACTGACAAACAGAATGCAGCAGGCGGACACGGGAACAAAAATGGTGCATATCGGCAAAAACACAAGCAGCACAATCATTTCAAAGGGCATCAGCGCGGGCAAGGGGCAGAACACTTACAGAGGGCTTGTTGAAATCGCAAAACCGGCTTCAGGGGCGCGCAACTACACGCAGTGCGACTCAATGCTCATAGGCGATTTGTGCGGAGCGCACACCTTTCCGTATATTGAAGTGAAAAACTCAACCGCTCACATGGAGCACGAGGCGTCAACCTCAAAGATCGGCGAAGACCAGATTTTCTACTGCCAGCAAAGAGGTTTGTCCGCCGAAGACGCCGTTTCGCTGATTGTGAACGGATTTTGCAAGGAAGTTTTCAAGGAACTGCCTTTTGAATTCGCCGTTGAGGCGGAAAAACTTTTGAGCGTAAGTCTTGAGGGCAGCGTGGGATAAACCGCGCCCCGGCCGGAAAAATCCAAAGGGAGAACAAAATGCTTGAAATAAAAAACCTGCACGCCGCGGTTGACGGCAAGGAAATTCTGAAAGGTCTGAACCTCAAAGTGGGCAAGGGGGAAATCCATTCCATAATGGGCCCCAACGGTTCGGGCAAAAGCACGCTTTCACAGGTGCTCGCCGGGCATAACACCTACGAGGCAACAAAGGGCTCGGTAGAGTTCGGGGGGGAAGACCTTCTTGAAATGGAACCCGAAGAGCGCGCCACGGCCGGCGTTTTTATGGCGTTTCAATACCCGATAGAAATCGCGGGCGTTTCAAACTCCTACCTGTTGCGCGAGGGGCTGAACTCAATCAGAAAACGGCGCGGTGAAAAACCCGTAAAGCATGTGGATTTTTCAAAACTCGCGAAGCAAAAAATGAAAAATCTGAACATGGACGACTCCTTTCTTTCGCGTCCGGTCAATCAGGGATTTTCGGGCGGCGAGAAAAAAAGGAACGAAATTTTTCAGATGCAAATTCTGGAGCCAAAACTCGCCATACTTGACGAAACCGATTCCGGTCTTGACATTGACGCGCTCAAAATCGTGGCAAAAGGGGTGAACGCAATGCGGTCAAAAGAGCGTTCTTTCATCATCATCACCCACTACCAGCGGCTTCTTGAATACATCGTTCCGGATTTTGTCCACGTTATGGCGGACGGAAAAATCGTCAAATCCGGCGATAAAAATCTCGCCATTGAATTGGAAAGCAAGGGCTACGGCTGGACTGAAAAAAAATCCGCGTGAGAAAAAATGTCCGCTAAAAAAAACAAAAACGACGCGGGCGGGCTTATGGATTTGTGCGAAAACGCGCGAAAAACCGGAGTCGCGGTTCTTGACGGCGAAAAAGCGGATGCGGCGAAAGCGGTCGGGAAACTGGAGTTTCCGACCGTGCGCCATGAGGACTGGAGATTTACAAACCTTGCTCCGGTCGCGGCGGTTTCATACTCGGCGGCGAACGGAAAAGCGAAAGTAACGAAAAAAGACATCGCCGCGCGCGCGATTAGAGGACTTGGCGCTCCCGCGCTCGTATTTATAAACGGCATTTACGCGCCCGCGCTGTCAAAACCCCCTGAAACGAAAATGCCCGTTGTTCTCCCGCTTTTGGAAGCGGCGAAAACCCACGCGGATATTGTTGCGGCTCATCTGGGGAAAATGTCCGACACTAAAAACGAGTTCTTCACCGCTCTCAACACCGCGCTTTTTGAAGACGGCGCGTTTATTCACATTGCGGCGGGCGCGGAAATTAAAGAGCCCGTTTACATCATCTACGCCTCCACGGACGGCGGGCGGGTTTCCGGCCCGCGAAACCTGATTGTGGCTGAGAAAAACTGCGGCGTAAAAATTGTTGAGCATCACATCTCAACATCGGAGGAAAACTGCCTTTCAAATCCGCTCACCGAAATCTCGGTCGGCGAAGGCGCGCGCGTTGAGCATTACCGCCTTGAGTTTGAAAGCAAAAGCGTGGTCAACATCTCAACCCTCAATCTGGTTCAGGAAAAAGACGCAAACACCCTTTCCCATTCCGTTCTCATTGGCGGGGCAATTGTGAGAAACAACGTTCATCCCAAACTCGCGGGAACCGGCGGAGACTGCCTCATAAACGGGCTTTTTATGCCGACCGGACGCCAGCATATGGACAATTTTATGAAGGTTGAGCACGCCGCCCCGCATTGCGACAGCCGCCAGATTTACAACGGCATTCTCAATGAAAAAGGGCGCGGGGTTTTTCACGGAAGGATTATCGTTCACGAAGGCGCAATCAAAACGGACGCCAAACAGACAAACCGCAACCTGCTGCTTTCAAACACCGCTCAGATAGACACAAAACCGCAGCTTGAAATCTACAACGATGACGTCAAATGCACGCACGGCGCGACAATCGGGCAAATGGAAGAAGACGCCGTTTTCTATCTGCGCTCGCGCGGAATTCCCGAAGCCGAGGCGCGCGCGGTAATTTTGAGAGGGTTCACTCGCGAAAGCATCGCGCTTATGACCGTTGAGCCCGTGCGCGATTTTCTTGAAAAAGAGTCTGAACGCTGGTTTGCCGCCGCGCTCGGAACCTGAAATGAAAAAAGTCGCAAAAACCTCTGAAATTGCGCCCGGAGAGATTAAATCCTTCACGGTCGGATTTGACACCGTGGCAATCTGCAATGTGGACGGCACATTTTACGCCTTCCGCGACAAGTGCAGCCATCAGGAGCTTCCGCTTTCAGACGGCGAGCTCAACGGCGAAGTGGTTACCTGCGCCTACCACGGCGCGGAGTTCAATGTAAAAACCGGCAAAGCGCTGTGTATGCCCGCAAGCGAGCCGATAGAGATTTTTCCAATAAAAATGGAAGGGGACGAAATCTTTGTGGATGCGGACTGATTTCGGAAAGCGAAACCCTACTGATTCATTCCGCTCAAAAACTCTTTGTTGTTTTTAGTTCCGCGCATTTTGTCCAGCAGGAACTCCATCGCTTCAACCGTGTTCATGGGGTTCAGAATTTTGCGCAGAAGCCAAACCCTGTTTAACTCCTCTTCGGTCAGAAGCAGTTCCTCTTTTCGTGTGCCGGAGCGCTGGAGTTCAAACGCGGGAAAGATGCGCCGGTCGGCGAGTTTTCTGTCAAGATGACATTCCATATTGCCGGTGCCTTTGAATTCTTCAAAAATCACTTCGTCCATTCTGCTGCCCGTGTCTATAAGCGCGGTGGCGATGATGGTCAAACTGCCGCCCTCTTCGGTGTTTCGCGCCGCGCCGAAAAACCTTTTCGGTTTTTGAAGCGCATTCGCCTCAATTCCGCCCGAAAGAACCCTGCCGCTCGCGGGGGTTACGGTGTTGCTCGCTCGCGCCAGACGCGTGAGACTGTCAAGAAGAATAACCACGTCCATACCCTGCTCCACGGAGCGTTTTGCTTTTTCCAGAACCATGTCGGCAACCTGAATGTGCCGTTTGGGCGGCTCGTCAAAAGTGGAACTCACAACCTCACCGATAACCGACCTCTCCATATCGGTAACCTCTTCGGGACGCTCGTCTATAAGCAGAACTATTAACTTCACATCGGGGTGATTGTTCGTAATTCCGTTGGCTATTCTCTGCAAAAGAATTGTTTTTCCCGTTCTCGGCGGCGCGACAATCATCGCACGCTGTCCCAGCCCGACGGGAACAAAAAGATTCAAAATCCTTGTGCTGAACTCCTTCGCATCGTATTCAAGCTCCAATCGCTTTTCGGGATGAAGCGGAACAAAATTTTCAAAAGGCATTCTTTCATTGCATTTCGCGGGATCTTCGCCGTTCACGGCTTCAATTTTGAGAAGCGCGAGATTTTTCTCGCCATCTCTGGGAAGCCGCACCCGCCCCCTGATTGTGTCTCCGGTTTTAAGGCTGACCGAGCGAATTTGCGACTTGGATACATAAATGTCATCGGGGCCGAAAAGGTAGGAATTTGAGGACGACCGCAAAAAGCCGTATCCCTCCGATAGAACTTCAAGCACACCCTCCGCTTCAATGGAGCCGTCATCGCGCGCGCTGTTGGTGCGCATTATGGCGTAAATCATATCCTGACGCGACATAACGGTTGTGTCGCCAATGCCGGAATCCGCGGCGAGTTGCGCTAACTCACTGTTGGCTTTTTTGCGAAGTGTCTCCAGAGTAAATTCTTCTTCGCCCGCGCCGCTTTTGCGCTTGCGTGAAGGACTTGGAGTTTCCTCTATCTGCTCTTCGTCTTTTGACATTCGGTGTTAAAAATCCGTGATGATATTTTTAGAGAACTCCGCTAACGAAACAATCCTGAAACCAATCTGTAAACGGTAACCGCCCGTTGGATGGGCGAAACGGAAATCGGACCTGAAATTCTCCGAACGGCTGAAAGTGTATAGAAAAAAACGGGTATGTCAAGAAAACCGCAATTTCCCGCGCTTAAAGCCGTAGGCTTGCGCGGGCGAGCGCGTTTAAATCATCGTTGCCGGATGAATATCCGGTCTCAACGCCTATGTTCACTCTTTTAAAACCAAACTCTGCGCCAAGCGCGTGGTTGTGCCGTCCGTCCAATTCATTTATCTGCGAACGGGCGTAGGCGTTTGTATCGTTCCAGTTATAAGCAATCTTCGCTTGCATAACCGTGGAGCGTATTTCCTGTTTCACATCGTTGAACTGTGTTCCCGGGGCAATCCGCGAAATTAAATCACCGCTTTCTAATGCTCTCTTGATTGACACTTCCATACCGCGACCGTCAAGGCCTCTGTCGTAGGAAAATGCCGCCACAATCACACCGGAATACTCTTTTGTCTCGTCTCCCAGCACCTGCGCGGAACCGCCAAAATTTAGACCGATTGCGTTATATGCGTTGAGTTCAAATCCGCCTCCCGCATCAACAAAAAAGTTGTCATTTACAGATGCGTCTCCGGTGTCATACCGCACACTTCCGAGACCGTAGGGACGCACGGAGAGGTGGTCGCTGAAATTGAATGTATATCCCGCTTCGCCTTCAAAACGGAAACGCTGGTTAAGGGAAGTTAAATCGGAAAATTTGGAGCCGGAATCAGACACTGCTTCCGAAATCTTTATGCCATACCACATGGCTTTCGCACGCGCCGTGAAGTCCAGAGCGCCAAACGCTACCGCCTGTTCCAACCCCCCGGCCGTAACCCAGTCAAGTGACGTTACATCCCAGCTGTTGAAAATGTCCGAAGCCGCGTAGTTTTCCTCTATCGTGTGCTTGCCAAACCCGATTCCGCCGAGCGCCCAGAATGTCATCCCCTTGTATGGATGCACTGCGAAATACGGATAAATGCTTCCGCCGAAGGTTTCCACGCCGCCATCTCCGTTCACTGCGCCCGTTGTGAAGGTGTAGTCCGTACTGCCAAAGTTGAACCCCAGAGAAATCCCGGTTGTGAAAAGTTCCGTTCTTCTGTCAATTCCGAACAAAGTGCTTTTTGTACTGCCTTTGTAATCGCTCGTTATTCCGCTCCGGGTTGGGTCGCCTTCAAAAAACTGCACGCCGCCGCCAATCCAGAATGATGAGTCCGTTCCTATCGGCATTTCAAAACTGCCGTCATTCAAACTTTCCATTAAATCGGGCACCTGAAGTTTGTAATTGCCTTCTCCCAAATGGCTCACGCCGTCGTAAAGGGTTTTGGCTATAAACTGCTCAATGCCCTTTACTTCGTTTCCGCCGACCTTAATGCGCGGTGAGTGCGACCGCGAAGAACCCATTCTTGCTTCTATCATTCTCATATTTGAGCCGACAAAGTTTTTGGACAATGTTCCCAGAGTTATCTCGTGGAAATCTTTGCGTTGCTCTTCTTGCAGTTCCGGCGGGGGAACAAAAACAAGAGTCAGAACCGCGACATTTGACGCAGCGCAGGCGCTGCTGTTTTGGGAGAGACTACGAGCCTGAGTACAAGTAGAGTTACCAGACATGCCTGCAGTAATTAAAGCGCCGCCAATTCTAATCATTACTTCAGTTGTCTCAGTAATCGCGGTTGGATCGCCTGAAAGTGTGAATTGCCCGCGCCTCTGGGTGATTACCCTTAAATCAGTAATGGTAATCCCCGCAGGAAGAGTCAAAAACTCCGCATGGTTAGGCAACAGGGCAAGATTCGCCACTCTCACCATGTCAGTTCCTTCCAGTGTCCAGACAAGCCCCGCCCGGTCGCCCAAATCTTTATTTTGTCCGCTGAAGCGGACGGCAGCCGGAAGATCAATCGTGATGGTTACACTACCATCTGCAAAAGCGGAAGATTGTATTTCGTTGGGGGTAAGCGTTATGTCATACGCGGCAACAACCTGCGCCCACGCCTGCGCGGGAACGCAAAGCAGAAAAAAAGCAATAATTAGACAGCGGAGAGGGGCTCTACCCCCCCCCCAAAAAAGTTCTTAATATCCTTAATAAAGGTAACACGCAAAAATCTTCTCCTCGCATCAAAAAAAATTCCGGAACCGACAGGCATTCTACCCCAACGGCGGCGGCGCGGTCAAGAAACCCCGTTAGCCGTCTTTATTTCCAAGCAATTCAAACAATTCATCCGAAATCGCGCGGAATTCTTCAAGACTGAGTGTTTCAGCCCTGCGCGAGCCGTCAACTCCCGCGCCTTCAAGGGCGCGTAAGACATCACGGGACGGGAACGCTGAAAACAGTGAGTTTTTTACCATTTTTCTGCGCTCCGAGAATGCGGCACGGACAGTTTTGCGGTAAAACTCCCCGCTTTTGAGCGGCAACCGGGTTCCTTTGAAAGGAACAAGGCGCACAACCGACGAAGTAACGGCGGGGCGTGGATTGAAAAGCGCGGGAGAAACATCAAAAAGTTTTTCCGCCTCAAACGCCATCTGAATAACCGCAGACAGCGCGCCGTAGGATTTTCCGCCCGGAGGGGCAACAAGGCGCATGGCGACTTCCTTCTGGAGCATAATAACCGCGAGTGAAAAAAGCGCGCGGTTTTCCGTGAGTATTCGCAAAACTCCCGAAGATATTCCGTAGGGCAGATTACTTACCATTTTCAGAGAACGCCCCCGATAAAAATCCTCAATGCCGATTTTCATCGCATCTCCGTGTGTGAGTTCAAAGTTTGGATTGGAAATTATGTCGGTCGGGAACGCTTCAACAAGCCGCCGGTCTTTTTCAACGGCGCGGACTTTTGCGCCGGCCGCAAGAATGAAACGGGTCAGGTCTCCGTGCCCCGGACCGATTTCAATAACCTCGTCCGAGTTATCAAGACGCGCGGCGGCGCAGATTTTTTCAAGGGTTTTTCCATGACGAAGAAAGTTCTGCCCGAGTTTTTTTTTCGGTTTGAAGTCCGGCTGCATATCACTGACGGCGGAAAATAAAAATCTTTTCGCCCCTCTTTATAAGACCAAGTTTTTCCCTTATGAGCCGTTCGGCGTGCTTCTCGTCCGCTCCGCCCGTTTGTGTGGAGTTTGGCAGCCGGGTGAGCGAAAGGGCGTTCAAACGGTCTCTGCGCGCGGCGAGCCGCTCTATTCTTTTTTCCACTTCGGTTCTTTCGCGCTTCAAATCAAGAAACTGTTTGAATTCAAGGGCGAAAAACAGCGCGGAAACCGTAACGGCTGAAAGAACGGAAACTATAAAAATGCGGTGGTTTTTCATGGTGGAAACCGATTTTTTCTTATGATACTTGTTCACGGTTTGAAAACCAAAGACACGGAAACCCGCCGCCCCGATTGTCAAATAAAACCGCCTGTTGTATTATGGATTTGTATTCCGTGTCCGCACGGAGAATTCCGTAAGGCATTGTCAAAATGAAAAAAACCGCCCTCGTAACAGGAATAGCCGGACAAGACGGCGCTTATCTGGCGAAACTTCTGCTGGAAAAAGGTTACCGCGTTATCGGCGGAGACCGTAGAAACTCACGCGGCTCTTTGTGGCGGCTGGAAGAGCTCGGCATTCTGGATAAGGTTGAAATCATTTATCTTGAAATGGGGGAACTCACAAATATCTACAGAACGATTGAGAAGTTTGAATTATCTGAAATATACAACCTCGCCGCGCAATCTTTTGTCGCCGCATCATTTGAACTGCCGCTTTTAACATCCGAAGTAACCGGCGTGTCGGTCTTACGAATGCTGGAAGCCATAAGACAGATAAACCCCGAAATAAAGTTTTATCAGGCATCAACTTCCGAAATGTTCGGCAAAGTACGGCAGTCTCCGCAGACGGAAAAAACCCCGTTTTATCCGCGCAGTCCCTATGGGGTGGCAAAACTTTTCGGACACTGGACAACGGTAAATTACCGTGAGTCATACGGAATTTTTGCAGTGTCGGGAATACTTTTCAATCACGAATCCCCTCTGAGAGGCAAAGAGTTTGTAAGCCGCAAAATCACCTCCGGAATGGCGGAAACAAAAAACGGCGGAAAGGCGCTTGAACTCGGCAATCTCAACACAAAAAGAGACTGGGGTTTTGCCGGAGACTATGTTGAGGGAATGTGGCTTATGATGCAACGGCAAACACCGGAGGACTATGTGCTTGCCACCGGCAAACACTATTCGGTGAGAGATTTTGTGAACATGGCCGCGCCGTATTTCGGGTTTGATATTGTCTGGGAAGGGGAAAACACCGAAGAAAAAGCGATTGACAAAAAAACCGGTCGGGAAATCGTCAGGGTAAATCCGGAATTTTTCCGTCCCGCCGAAGTCTTTGAACTTCTGGGCGACGCGGGCAAGGCAAAATCGGAACTGGGCTGGGAACCAAAAATTTCTTTTGAAAAACTGGTGGAAATTATGTGCGTCAGTGAACTGCGGAGAAATCCTTAGAAAATTATTGCGGACTCCGGAAAGACACTAAGAAAAATTCAAAAACGGGTTTGACTCTCTTTCAATGCCTATTGTCGTTTCGGGACCGTGTCCGGAAAGAACCCTGTATGAATCCGGATAGACGAGCAATTTTTCATTTATTGAGCCCACAAGTTCCCCCATTGTCGTTCCGCCGGTCAGGTCAACTCTTCCCACGCTTCCCGCGAAAAGAGTGTCGCCCGAAATAATCACATCCTCCACAACAAAGCAGATGCTCCCCCATGTGTGCCCCGGCACAAGAAGCACTTCGGCCTGGAGTCCGCCTATGGCGATTTTTTGCCCCTCCTCCACATACTCCTCAACTTCGGGCGTCTCAACATCGCCGAATGCGGGATACCTTTGGCACGCCTCGGGAAGAATGTCCAGAACGGGCTGCTCTTTTTCGTGAATGCTGAAAGAAACGCCGAGAATGTTCTTCGCGGTCTGCACTCCGGCAACATGGTCTATGTGCGTGTGTGTGTTGATTATGCGGTTTATTTTAAGACCGGTGCTCTCAACTTCCGCCATTATTTCAACTATCTGCTCGCCGGGGTCTATTAAAATACCCTCGCGCGAATTCTCATCGCCAAGTATGTAACAGTTTGTGAGAAACATCCCGCCGGGTACGCATTTTACTATCATATAACCACTCCGTTTGAGGTCATAGACTACACTTGCGGGCGGGGCGCGTCAAAAACTACGGGGCGTCAGGGCGAAATCTCAAAAAGAGCCCACTTGCCGTTGCGGACGACCCTGCGGAACGGCCCCAGAGACTGAAAACGGCTTATATTCTCTCCCCGTGTGAGCACGTATCTGTAACAGCATCCGTAATCCGCCGGGTTTTCCGAGCCGAGAACCGCAAGCATTTTCCGCGTCCGCTCCGAGCCGTTGTAGTGAATGGGAAACGCCGGCAAATTGTCTATAAAATACGGGAACGCGCCGCCGCCGATGAGGAAGTGGTAGTATTCGGGAATATGGTCGTGAAACTGATAGAAATAGACGGGGTCAAGGTGGGCGCTTTTCCCGTCTTCAACAACGGGAAGCACGGCGGAGTTTTTCTGCATGCGCGAAATAACGGGGCGGGCCTCGGCGATTTCGTTTGACAGCTTGTTGTGTAACACGCCCTGCCACAAAGCCGCCGCAACAATTAACACGGCGAAAATCCTCCCCGCGAAACGGCACATCGGCAGACTTGAAAGAACGACCGCGCCGAGAAAATAAACAACCGCGACCAGGCGTATGTTGAAGTATGTGTAAGGCGCGCCGGGGCTGAACGGAAGCGCGAGAAAGCCCACCAAGGCAATCAGAAAAAGCGTGAGGTCAAGCCGTGAAAAGCGCGTTTTCGCGCCGCGCACGGCGGCATACGCAAGAAAACCCCCCACTGCGCCCCACAGGGCAACGGAAATCCAGTCGGGCCCGTTCGTGATTTTCATTCCGGTGAACATAAGAAGAAAAAATTCCACGGTCATGGAAAAAGGCCACCAGAGCGGCTCAAACTCAAAGCCCCGTGAAGTTGAAGACATATACCAAAACGCGAAAAACAGCGTGAAGCCGCCCGTGATAATAATGGCGCGCAAAAACGGCCACCCGCGCTTAAACAGGCAAATCACTCCCGAAAAAACGATGTAAATTGCGCAGGCAAGCGGATGACAGAAGAAAATCACCGCTTGAAAAAGTAGATGGGTGAAAAAATTGCGCGGAGTGAGCGGTTTTTCCGTGGCGAATTCAAAATGCCTCAGCGCCAGCATAAGAACCGGAATGGAAATGAAATATCCCATCAGCCCGATTATGTACATCTGGTTGAAGGCAAGAGGGAAAAGCGCGAGCAAAACCCACGGAACATTTTCCCGCACGCGGGATTCGGACAGCGTGAATGCGGCGACCAGACACACGTAGAGCGAGAGAAACAGCCGCCCCGCCGCCTCTATGCCGACATACGGCTCAAAAAAGCGGAGAAACCAGAAGGTGAGAGAATACGGACCGTAGTTGTTGCGGAGTTCAAAAAAATCAGCCCAGTTGTAAGCGGGATTGTCAAAAGTTGAGGCGGTAAAACCGATGAACAGCCTCATCGGGTAGTCCTGAAGCGGCGGAAATTCCGGCAACCACACAAGCGCAAGGTGGAACGCCAGAAGAACAAAAACAAAAATGCGGAAATCTTTCAGCCCTTCGCGGGCGGGCGAGAATGCGGATCTGAAACCCGAATCAGGCAATGTCTAATTGCCCCATGTTTTTTTCAAATAGTCTTCCCTGCCCGACCCTTTTTTATATCTCCCGTAATGGATTGGGTTTTTCTTGTAGTAATCCTGATGATATTCCTCGGCGCGCCAGAAACGGGTCGCGGGAACAATTTGAGTCGCTATGGGCTGTGAAAACTTGCCCGAATCGGCAAGTTCCTGTTTTGATTTTTCCGCGAGGCGCTTCTGCTCGCCGTTGTGGTGGAAAATAGCCGTTCTGTATTGCTTTCCCTTGTCGGCAAACTGTCCGGACGGGTCTGTGGGGTCTATGTTAATCCAGAAAATCTGAAGCAACTCTTCATACGAAATCTTTTCCGGGTCGTAGAAAACCTCAACCGTTTCGGTGTGCCCCGTAAGCCCGTATGAGACCTGTTCGTATGTGGGATTTTCCTCATCGCCGCCCTGATAGCCGGAATGGACGTAAATCACTCCGTCGGCGCGTTCAAACGGCGGCTCCATGCACCAGAAGCACCCGCCCGCGAAAGACGCGGTGGAATACTGCTCGGAAAGCGCGGCTAATTCACTTTGAGTTTTTTCCACTCCCATTTCTTGCTCCTCGCGACCCGCGCCACAGGAAATAAGCAGGAAGACAGAGGAAATGAGAAACGTGCTGAAAACAAAGTTTCTCAAAATCTCCCCCCTCTATCCTGGTTGCTTGGTGTAGCGCAGATACGGCTTTTTCGCGTCCCAGCCGTTCGGAAACAGGTTTTTCGCCTCTTCGTCTGAAACGGCGGGAATTATGATGACATCGTCCCCCTGTTTCCAGTTTGCCGGAGTCGCCACCTTGCTTTTGTCTGTCATCTGCATGCTGTCAAGAACGCGCAAAATCTCATCAAAGTTTCTTCCGGTGCTTGCCGGATAGGTCAGAGTCAAACGGATTTTCTTGTTCGGGTCTATGATGAAAACGCTACGCACGGTCATCGTGTTATCGGCGGACGGGTGGATCATTCCGTAAAGGTCCGCAACCTGTTTGTCCGCATCCGCAAGCATCGGGAAATCAACCGCCGAACCTTGAGTTTCCTCAATGTCGGACTTCCAATTTTCATGGTCTTCAACGCTGTCCACGGAAAGCCCCATAACTTTGACCCCTCTCCGGTCAAACTCCATTTTTATGCGCGCGACTTCGCCAAGCTCGGTCGTGCAGACCGGAGTGAAGTCTTTGGGATGCGAAAATAAAACCCCCCAGCTGTCCCCGAGCCATTCGTGAAAATTGATTGTTCCCTCTGTTGATTCCTGAGTAAAATCAGGCGCAACATCGCCAAGTTGCAGTGACATAATACAAGCCCCCCTCTGTGTAATTCTGGAAATGTTAAGCGATTGTTACGCTTTTTTCAAGATAGACATCCTGAACCGCGCGAAGAAGGGCGATGCCTTCTTTCATCGGTTTCTGAAATGCTTTTCTGCCGGTTATAAGACCCATTCCGCCCGCTCTTTTGTTTATAACGGCGGTTCTGACCGCCTGTTGCAAATCGTCCCCGCCCGATGACGCGCCACCCGAATTTATGAGCCCTATCCTGCCCATGTAGCAGTTCATAACCTGATAGCGGGTGAGGTCTATGGGGTTTTCCGAAGTGAGCCGCGAATACACCCTGGAACTTGTTTTGCCAAATTTCAAAGCCGTGAAGCCGCCGTTGTTTTCGGGCTGCTTCTGCTTAACGATGTCCGCCTGTATGGTGGCGGCGAGGTGGTTCGCCTGCCCCGTAAGGTCGGCGGCAAGATGGTAGTCGGTTTTGTCTTTTTTGAACGCGGAGTTTCTCAAATACGCCCACAAAACCGTAACAAGCCCGAGTTCGTGAGCGCGCGCGAACGCGCCGGAAATCTCTTCAATCTGCCGCGCGCTTTCGTCCGAGCCGTAATAAATGGTCGCGCCAACCGCGACCGCGCCCATGTCAAAAGCCTGCTCAACGCTCCCGAAAAGCGTCTGGTCGTATTTTTCGGGATAGGTGAGAAGTTCGTTGTGGTTGATTTTGACTATAAAGGGAATCTTGTGCGCGTATGTTCTTGCCACCGCGCCCAGAACGCCGAGAGTTGAAGCGACCGCGTTGCAACCGCCCTCAATGGCGAGACGCACGATGTTTTCAGGGTCAAAATATTCCGGCGCGGGCGCGAAAGACGCTCCGGCGGAGTGCTCAACCCCCTGGTCAACCGGCAGGATTGACACATAGCCCGTGCCGCCGAGCCGTCCGTGCCTGAGAATCTGCGACAGGTTCCTCATAACCGCGGGCGAGCGGTCGGTATGCGAGAAAATCCTGTCAATGTAATCGGGACCGGGCAAATGCAAACCGGCTTGCGGAACCTTGCATTCGTGAGTGAGAAGCGCGTCCGCTTCGGAGCCGAGAAGTTCTGTTATACGGTCTATTTGCGACATCGGGATAAGTTCGGAGACTGGGCAGAGATTACCACAATCACCCCTCTTTTTCATCCAGAATGGAGATGCCCGGCAGGCTTTCGCCGCCGAGGAAGGTGAGAGATGCTCCGCCGCCGGTGGATATGTGGCTGAGTTCGCTGCCGAGAACCTCGGCTTTGCGTATTGCGGCTATGCTTTCGCCGCCGCCCGCAACGGTTGTTGCTCCGCGCCATGTTGCCAGCGCCATCGCACGCGCCACTTGAGTTGTGCCGTTTGAAAATCCGTCAAACTCAAAAACCCCCATGGGCCCGTTCCAGAATATGGTTTTTTTATCCTTTATATGCGAAATGAATTGGACGATTGTCTTGGGACCGATGTCAAAGCCTTTGAGATGGTCCGGAATATCGCCCTCAACAAGAATGGGGTTTTTTGAAATCTCCGTGTCCTCGGCGGCGACATGGTCGCACGGAAGAACTATCTTGCCGCCAAAATCCTTCATGGTGCTCCGCGCCCAGTCAACCATTTCGTCCTCAACAATTGACTGCCCGATGCCGATGCCCTGCGCTTTGAGAAAAGTGTAGGCGACTCCGCCGCCGATAATAATCTGGTCGGCTTTCTCAAGCAGGTCTTCAAGCGCTCTTATCTTGTCCTTGATTTTCACCCCGCCCACAATAACCAGATAGGGTCTTGCGGGATTTTCAATCAGCGTGTTGAAAAAATCCACTTCCTTTTCCACGACGAAACCGGCGAGTTTTCTCTCAAAATATTCGGCGACCCCGTAGGTTGAAGCGTGTCTGCGGTGGGAAGTGCCGAATGCGTCATTGACATAGATGTCGGCAAGTCCGGCAAGTTTGCGGCAGAACTCCTGAGTGCACTGTTTTTCTTCGGGGTGGAACCTCAGGTTTTCAAGAAAAAGAACCTCGCCCTCTCCCAGAGACGCGACCTGCTTTTCCACTTCGCCATTGACAACCTTGCCCGGAAACTTCACGGACTTGCCGAGCAACTCGCCAAGCAACTCCGCCACCGGCGAAAGCGAAAGGGATTGCGAAAATCTGCCCGCCGGACGCCCCAGATGAGACGCGAGAATAACTTTCGCCCCGCGCTCAATCAGGTAGTCAATGGTCGGCAGAGAGCGCCTGATCCTGTAATCCTCGCTGATTTTTCCGCCTTTTATGGGAACATTGAAATCAACCCTGACGAAAAATCTCTTCCCGCGTATTTCGGAATCGGACAGGTCGGAAACGACCATTTTTGACTTCAATTTCCGCGCTCCGCGATAAGGGCTACAAGGTCCGCCACTCTTGAAGAATAGCCGTACTCATTGTCATACCACGCAATAACCTTGACCAGATTTCCGTCCGTAACGGATGTGAGGTAGGGGTCAAAAACCGCAGACTCCGTGCTCCCGACCAAATCCGTTGAAACAAGTTCGTGCTCAAGATAGCCGACAAACCCCGCAAGTTCACTCCCGGACGCTTTTTTGAACGCGCCGTTCACTTCCCCGACGGTGGTTGGGTTTTTCACTTCGCATGAAAAATCCACAAGTGAAACGTTCGGGGTGGGAACCCTTATCGCCACCGCGGACAGTTTGCCTTTGAGTTCGGGGAAAACCACCTGAATCACTTCCGCCGCTCCCGTTGAGGTTGGAATGATGGATTGCGCCGCCGCGCGCGCACGCCTCAAATCAGAGTGCGGGGCGTCGTGTAGGCGCTGGTCGCTTGTGTATGAATGGACGGTCGTCATCGCCCCTTTTTTGATGGTGAAATTTTCGTGAATAACTTTCACGAGCATACTGAAGCAGTTTGTTGTGCATGAGGCGTTTGAGATAATGTGGTGTTTTTCGGGGTCGTAACTGTCGCCGTTGACTCCGAGCACGGTTGTGAGGTCAACCTCGCCCTTTGCCGGAGCGGTTATCACAACCTTGCCAACGGTTCCGCCGAGATGTGCGGCGGCTTCGGAACGGCTTCGGAATATGCCCGTTGATTCAACCACGATATTTGCTTCGCACCCGCTCCAATCTATGTCGGACGGGTTTTTTTCTGAAAAAATCCTTATGAATTTTCCGTCCACCTCCATTCCGCCGTCCCGCGCCGTTACTTCGCCGGGATAAGTGCCGAAAACCGAGTCGTATTTGAAAAGATGCGCCAGCGTTTCCGGCGGGGCGATGTCGTTGACGGCGACAAAATCAAGATTTCCGCCGCGCAGACCCGCTTTCAGAACGCTACGGCCTATTCTGCCGAATCCGTTTATTCCCACCTTGGCTTTCATTGAAAGTATTCAGACCTGTGAAGTTCTCTATAATATCACCCGTCGCGCAAACTCTCAAATAACGGGTGCGCGGAGGTTTTTCACTTCGGGCTTCCTCGTGTAGTATCTGCTCTTATGAAAACAGTAAAAGCGGCGGTTTTCGGAGCGAGCGGATACACGGGAGGCGAACTGTTGCGCCTGCTCGCCGGACACACAGGCGCGAAAACCGTGTGGGCGACTGCGGATAAAAACGCAGGCAGGCGCGTTTCGGAGATATTTCCATCTCTTGCGGGCGCGGCTGACCTCAAACTGCGCCCTTCGGACCCGAAACTTCTGCCGGACGGAATTGATGTGATCTTCACCGCGCTTCCGCACGGAAATTCATCGCGGATAATGAAACGGCTTTTGAAAACCGGCGCGAAGGTTGTTGACCTCGGCGCGGATTTCAGGATTTCGCCCGCGAGCTACAAAAAATGGTATGGCTCGCACCCATGCCCCGAACTCATAAAAACCGCGCACTACGGAATGGCGGAGATCAACGGAGAAAAAATCGCACGCGCGCGCTTTGTGGCAAATCCGGGCTGCTACCCGACGGGCGCGGCTCTCGCTCTCGCGCCGTTTGTGAAAATGATGACCGGAGACCGCGTAATTATAGATTCAAAATCCGGAGTGAGCGGAGCGGGCAGAACGCCTCAGCCCGGACTTATGTTTGGAGAAGTGAACGAATCCGTAACACCCTACAAAGTGAACTTCCACAGGCATATGCCCGAAATTGAGGAAACCCTTTCGGCCTTGCGCGGAAAGAAAACGGTTGTGGACTTCACTCCGCATCTTATCCCGATGGACAGGGGAATTCTCACGACCGCGTATATCCGGCTCAAAAACAAAACCACCGCGACCGCGCTTGCGTCTGCGGCGGAAAAGTTTTACAAAAACAGCCGTTTTGTAAGGGTCTGTCCGGCGGGCAAATACCCTTCAACCGCCGCTGTGCGGGCATCAAACTACTGCGACATTGGGGTCGCGGTGTCGCGTGACGGCAAAACCGCGACCGTAATATCCGCCATAGACAACCTCGTGAAAGGCGCGGCGGGGCAGGCAATTCAGAATATGAACCTGATGTTCGGTTTTGACGAAGACGAGGGGCTCAAAGCCGCGCCGGTTTTTCCGTAAGTTTTTATTCCAAAGGCAAAGAGTTTTGCAATGGGGGTTATCCGTTTAATTCAGGAGTAGAAACATCCCGCCCTGAAATTTCACACCCGCATTCTTGCCAAACATTTTTCAAGCGCATCCTTGAGTTTTTCAATATCGGCGCTTTTCGTAAATCTTCCCACGCTGACGCGCAGACACGAAGCGGCTTTTTCCTCTCCGAGTCCCATCGCGAGCAGAACCTTGGACGGGTCAACGTTGCCCTCGGAGCACGCCGAGCCGTTTGAAACCGAAACGCCCTCAATATCAAGAGCGATAACAAGCGCCTCGCCGTCAATCCCGTCAATTCCGAAGTTTGAAGTGTTGGCGACCCGCTCCGCCGAACCGCCGTTTATCCAACTCCCTTCAATCCGGGAGAGAACAAAACTTTCAAAATCGTCCCTCATCTTCGCGGCTCTTTCCATATCCGCCGTGCTTTCGCCGCACGCTATCTCACACGCCTTGCCGAAGCCCGCGATTGCCGCCACATTTTCCGTGCCGCTGCGCCTGCCCCTTTCCTGCCCGCCGCCGTGAATGAGCGGTTCCGGCGCGGTTCCCTTTCTCGCAAAAACCGCGCCCGCTCCCTTGGGACCGTAAATTTTGTGGGAAGACACCGACGCTAAATCAACGGGCAGGGACGCCAAATCAATCGGTATTTTTCCGGCCGCCTGAACGATGTCGGCATGAAAAAAAGCGCCGCATTCTTTCGCGATTTCCGCCGCGCTCTCAATCGGCATAACAACCCCGGTTTCGTTGTTCACATGCATACACGAAACAAGCGCAGTCCGTTTGCTGACGCAGTTTTTGAGCACATCCATATCGGCAACGCCGTCCGAATCAACCGGAACAACGGTTACCTCAAACCCGCGTGCGCGCAGAAACTCAAACACCTCGCGACAGGACGAATGCTCAACCGCAGTGGTTACGATATGCCGCCGGTCTTCGCGGGCGAAAGCCGCGCCTTTTACGGCAAAATTGTTGCTCTCGCTACCACCGCTTGTGAACACCAAATCCGACGGCGCAGCGCCGAGGAAATCCCCCACCCTCTCCCGCGCGGCGTCAAGAGCGGCTCTCGCCTCACGCCCGTGCGAGTGAACGCTTGACGGGTTGCCGAAAGATTGCGCGAAAAAAATTTCCATCTCCTCCCGTGCGCACGGGTCAAGCGGAGTGGTCGCGTTGTAATCAAGATATACGGAGTCCATTTTATCTGAACAGGTCTTCGGACGGCTTCCTCAAAAGCTCGCCCGCGCCGGAGCCCTCGGGATTGAATTCAAGCCCTCTCACAATAACAACCGGCAGTCCCGAATCCTTTTTCATCAGTATGCCCGCCGCCGCCGCAATCTGGTCTGCGACAGCCATTTCGGTCGCCACGAGGGTCGCGCCGCGCATGTCGCTTTTGCCCCTGTAATCCTCAAGCGCTTTGATGCCCGAACACCCTATCGCTATGTCAACAAGCCCTTCCCTCCACGGTCTGCCGGCGGTGTCGGAAATGATTACCGCAGAGCGAACGCCGATGGTCTCACGCAGTTTTGATGAGATGGAATCCGCCGAAGCGTCCGAATCAACGGGCAGAAGGGTAACGACATCCTCGCCACCGGTGTTTGAAAGATCCACACCCGAATTTGCCATAACCATTCCCGAAGCGGTTTCGGTTATAAGCCTGCCCTTGCCCGGCTCCCTGTTTCCGCCGCGCACAATACCTTTGCGCACAACCCTTCGCGCCTCACGAAGTATGATTTCCACAAGACGCGGGTCTTTGTCAACTTCGTGCGCGAGTTCTTCGGCGGCGGCGGACGGCGTGACTTCGCGCAGGTTGACGGCGCGCCCTTCGGATTTTGAAACTATTTTCTGGGCAATGACAAAAACATTGCCGTTTTGGGGACTCTCGCCCGACTGTTTAAGAGATTGTGTTATCAAACCCGCAACACAATCGCCGGATTTGACCTCAGGCATGCCCTCAAGGGCGGACAAAACAACTTTTTCAGAAGACAATTGCGGGAACCGGCGGCGCGTCCGGAGAGAAAGGTCAGTAGTAGTATCTGTAGGTTTTGACCACAGTCTCTCTGTCGCCTTTTTTCCTGCCCCATATTACAACCTTGCGTGAGCCGCCTTCGCCTTCGGGCTTGGAACTGATAGCCCGGACAGTAAAGGCATTGCCGGTTTTTTTGTTTGTCCAGTTCGCTTCATCTCCCTTTTCCAGACTGATTATTTTGTTTCTGAGAAACGAAGTGTCGTCTGAATTCATAAGGAGTTTCACAACGTCTGCGCGCACGTCCTTTGTGGTTGTCAGCCCCGAAGAAGACAGCGGAGCCAGACCTTCAAGTCCGGAGGATTCCTCTTTTCCCAGAAAAGGGATTTTAAAGGAACAGGAAGCGATAAAAATAACGGCAATCAAAAGCGCCGCCATTCTGGAGAAAGCAGAAAACCCGTTCATCTGGAAACCTCCTGATAAAAATCTTTTATAATGGTAGCATTTTAACGGAAAAAATAAAGGGTGACTGATGGAAAACGGCGATATATATCTTGATAACAATGCGTCTTCCCCCGCTTTGCCCGAAGTTGTGGAAAAGATGGTTGAGGTTTTGAAACTCGCGGGCAACCCTTCAAGCCCCCATTCCTGCGGAAAAAACATCAGAAAAACCATTGAAGACGCGCGCGGCAGTTTCGCGGCGTTTGTGGGCGCGAAGACAGAATCCGTTGTGTTCACAAGCTCCGGCACCGAAGCAAACAACATGGCTCTAACCGTGCGGAAAGAAAACCCCGCACACGAAAAAACAAGAATTGTAACAACACCGGTTGAGCATTCATCGGTGAAGAAAATGTGCGCGAATCTGGAAATTGGCGGCGCGGAAATCGCTTTGGCGCGGGTTGACGGCGGCGGGCTTGTTGATATGCGGGAACTTGAAAAACTGATAGAAAACGGCGCGGATTTGGTTTCGGTTCAGTGGGTCAACAACGAAACAGGAGTTATTCAGGACATTGAAAAAATCTCCGCATTGTGCGGAGAAAACGGGGTTCTTCTCCATACGGACGCGGCGCAGGCGCCGGGCAAAATGGCGGTTGATGTAAGCGCTCTCGGCGTTGACTTTGCCACTTTTACCGGACACAAATTCAACGCTCCGCCGGGCTGCGGCGCGGTTTTCGCCAAAGACATGCTCACGCTCAACCAGATGCTGTTCGGAGGGTTTCAGGAGGGCGGTTTCAGACCCGGAACGGAGAACATAGCGGGAATCGCGGGAATGGGCGCGGCGGCCGAAATAAGAAGACGCTCTCTTGCCGCGGATACGAAACGGCTCGCGGAAATGAGGGATTTTTTTGAAAACGAAATTCTGTCCGCCATTCCGGACACCGCAGTCAACGGAGATACGGAAAGGCGTGTCTGCAACACCTCAAACATAATGTTCGGCGGAGTGGACGGCGCGAACCTGACCGCCGTTCTTAACTCAAAGGGCGTCAAATGTTCTCAAAGTTCCGCGTGCACAACTTCAGACCCTTCCCCGTCCTATGTGCTTACGGAGATGGGAATTTCTCCGGAACAGGCGCATTCAAGCATCCGGTTCAGTTTCGGCGTGGGCAACTCAATGGCTGAAACACGGCGCGCGGTGGAAATCGTAATTGAAGCCTGCGGCAAATGCGCGTAAACCCTCACCGGCCCGCGCGGCGGCGCACGGAGCGAATCACGGAACTCACCGAAACACTCATAACGAATTTTTTCGCGTCATCAAGAAGGATGTAAAGCACCGGCACTATAAACAGCAGAATGACCGTGCCGAAAAGCAGTCCGAAGCCGAGCGCAATCGCCATCGGGGCCAGGAAAGAGGTCTCCCCCCGTGTCTGATACATGAGCGAAGACAGACCGCCGAAGGTGGTCAGCGAGGTTATGATGATGGGCCTGAAACGGTATTTCGCCGCCACGGCAACCGCAAAAATCCTTTTCATATCGCGCCGGCGGCGGTTTATGAAATCCATCAGAACAAGACTGTCATTGACGACCACGCCCATAAGCGCAACCGTTCCGATTATAGCCGGAAGCGTGAACGGCTCGGCTCTGATCAACACTCCGATTAAAACCCCGATAAGTGCGAAAGGCATAACGCTCATGATTATGAGCGGCTGAGCGTATGAGTTGAGAATGGAGGCGAGGACGATGTATATGAGCATAAAAGCGATGATGGAAGCCCGGACAATGTCTTGCAGGGCGGCGGCGAAATCCTCTTCCTCTCCGCCGAATTCAAACGAGTATCCGGGATAGCCGCCGATTACGCCCGAAAGAAATTTTCCGGCTTCGGAGTTGGCTTTGTTTGAAGTTGTAATCGCCTGATCCACTTCGGCGGTAACGGTTGCGGTTCGTCTGTAATCCACCCTTCTTATGTCAAGAAGCGCGGGTTGAACCTCAATGTCCGCAACGCTACCGAGGGTTATCCTGCCTCCCTGCGCGGTTTTTATCTGATGGGTGTTCAGCAAGGACACAACATCCGCCGGCGGGCTCCTGTATTTGAGGCGGATACTCGCCTCCTCTTTTCCCACGCGCGTGAGGGCGGCGTCAACACCGTCTCCAAGCGCCCTGACCTCTCTCGCTATCTTCACCGTGTTAAGTCCCAGTTCGGAAGCTTTCTTTTCATCCACATTGAGATTGACCTCACTCTTGCCCCAAACAAGGTCACTGCTGATACCGTAAACGCCCGGAATATCCACAAGAAACCTCTCCAGCCGCGTGGAGATTTCTTCCAGAACCCTTGAATCCCCACCCATTATCCGCACATTGACGGGCTTGCCCACGGGTGGACCCACCTCCGCCACGAAGTCTGTAATTTCCGGCGCGGAAACCGAGCGCGCGACCCGATCTCTGACCTTGTTCATAATCTCCTTGCCGTTTTCGGAGCGTTTCTCAAAATCCTCGTATTCAACAAAAAGAGTCGCCACGTGGTCGCCCGTGGTTGTTACTTCATCTCCTCCGCCCGAATCCACCCCCACAACAGACAAAATGTTCTTGAGAACATGTGGCGGCGTCTCATTTTTTGTGATTTCCTCAATCTGCTTTACCGAACTTTCGGTGTAATCAAGGCTTGACTGCGCGGGCATCCTGACACGTACAATGAACTCCACCGTGTCGCGCAGATAGAAAATGACAACCGGCATCCTCGCCGCCACCGCGAGAGACACAAACAGAACCGCGAACATCACGGTCATTACCGCGTAGCGTTTTCTGAGAACGAAAACAAGCGCTTTGATATAGGAGGCACGAAGCGCTATAACCCATTTCCGTGATGTGTTTCTCGTAACCGGCTTGAGAAACTCCGCGCAGTGCGAAGGCATTATCAAAAACGCCTCTATCATTGAAACCAGGAGGGCGAAAATCGCCACCTGCGGAATTATGGAGAGAAACTTGCCTATGAGTCCGCCGGCGATAAGAAGCGGCAGAAACGCCGCAAGGTTGGTCAGCACGGTTGCCATAACCGGAACCGCCACTTCGCGCGTTCCTATGAGCGCGGATTTACCCGCTTCCATGCCGGAGGTTACGTACCTCTGCACGTTTTCGACCACCACAACCGCATCATCAACCACTATCCCTATGACAAGAACCATGCCGAACATTGAGATGAGGTTGAGCGTCAAGCCGAACATTTTCATAAGTATCAAAGCGCCGAAAAATGAAATCGGTATGCCGGCGGCGGTAATGGCAGCGGCGCGCGGATTGAGAAAAAGCGCGAGCACTACAAGCACAAGGGCGAGCCCTATGGAACCGCTTTTGAGCATCGTGGAAAACCGTTTCTGCGCGACCACCGACTTGTCATTTGTGATGAAAACATCAATGCCTTCGGGAAACTCGCCGCGCACGGCATCTATCTCTTTGTGAATCCGTTTGACGGTCTCAACGGCGTGGGCGTTCTTCTGCTTGTTAATAAGAAAGGAGACCGCCGGCAGGCCGTTGATGCGCGAGCGCGTAACCTCTTTTTCCGTTCCAAGCCTCACCGCGGCGATGCTGCTCATGGGCACCTGCCCGTCTCCGGTCGGGATTGGAATGGAGAGGATTTCGCCCTCTGAGCGCAATTTCCCCTTTGTTCTTATCAGATACTCAAACTCGCCCTGACGCATTTTGCCGCCGGGCAGGTCTATGTTTCTTCCCTCCACCGCCTCTTTGACCTCTCTTATTGAAAGGTTGTGCTGGCGCAGTTTCAGGGGATCTATTTCAACCCAGAAAACGGGGTCGCTCATGCCCGAAGTGGTGAGCGAGCCAACTCCCTTGACGAGGCGGATTTTGTCTCTGAGTTTCAGGGCCTCGGCGCGCAGAATAAGAGGGTCAACCGTGCCGCCTATTGAGACGTTAATGAGCGGGAAGTTCGGTTCAAACTCTTTAACAACCGGCTCCTCAATGTCTTCGGGAAGCCGCGAGCGCACCCGCGAAACGCGGGAGTCAACATCCTGTGCGACCTTCACGGGGTCTTCGCCGGGGCGCAGCTCAATCACTATTACCGAAGAACCCTCCGAAGAAACCGAGCGCACCTTGTCTATCGCGGACAGGTCGCTTATCTCCTCCTCAATTGGAATAGTTACAAGACGTTCAACATCCTCGGCGGTCGCGCCCTGATAGGAAGTGCGGACTGTAACGATTTCAAGCCCCACCGAGGGAAAGGTTTCAAGCGGAAGAGAGAGGTAGATGAGAAATCCCGAAATAATCACTCCGACCATCAACAGGTTGGAGAAGACAGGATTCCTGATTGAAAAACCTATCAAGTTCATGCTAACGGTCTTTCAGGATTTGCACGGCGCGCCCTTCTTCAAGGCGTGAGCCGCCCTCTATTATGACTTGTGAGCCGCCGGAAAACAGCGAAACCGGAATGGCAACCGTGCCTGAATCCACTCTAACAGGCTTGGATTTGAGGGAAATTTTTACGGCCCTACCTTCCCGTGCGACGAAAATTAACGGCTTTCTGTCTTTATAAAACACCGCAGTTATCGGTATGCGGACAACATCCGCAAGCGAGCCCGCCTCAACCTTCAAATTCACGAACTCTCCCGACCACAACTCCCTCCACACATCATCATCGTCCACGGAAACCTCAAGTGAATAGGTGGTTGAAAACGCATCGGTTTCCTTGCTGACACCCACAACCGTTCCCACGGCGGAGCGCACTCCGTCCGGGGTTTTGTATTCAACAACAACCTTCGCGCCGCGCTTTGTCCTTTTTGCGATTGAAGAGTCAACACCCGCAACCACACTGTTTTTGCGGTTGCCCGCAACTCTGGCGACCGTCTCGCCCTTCAGAACCTCCTGCCCGGTGTCCGGCGGAATTTCGGTAATCGTTCCCGAAAGAGGCGAGCGGATTTTGAGCCGGTCGTAATACCATTTCGTCTTTTTGTATGCCGCCTCAAGCGCTTCCAGTTGTGCCTGCGCTCTGTTCATCGCACTGAGCGCGGAATCAAGTTCGTCCCGCGAAACCACGCCTTTGTCAAAAAGTCTTTTGTATTGGGAGTGTTTTCTGTGCGTCTCGTCAAATTCCGCACGCGCCAGAGAGCGCCGCCCCTGCGCCTCCTTGAGTTCGTAAAGACGCCCGCTGTCTTCAAGAACCATAATCACTTCACCCTTTTCCACACCGTCTCCGCGCGACTTTTTGATGTCAACAACAAAGCCCGCCGCGCCCGAAAGAACCTTTACGTTCTGTCCCCCCTTAATCCTGCCGATAACGGTGTCATACAGTTTAATCCGTTCGGCACGGATGGGGATAACCTTTACCGGCAGCGGGATTTCAGCAATTCCTTCCGCCTGCCGCGACGAAGTGAATCTGAAATAAAGCAACAGCATAAGGGCGAGAAAAATCCCAACTATCCAGAAGAATTTTTTCCACTGAACCCTGAAATCTCTGCTCTTTTCACTCATAAGAAACCTTTGACGCAGATGGAGACCCGTCAGGCAAATCTTCAGACACCTCAAAACCGCTCTGAAGATTTTATTATTCTACACCCATAAAGCAGGGTTGAAATAAAGATTTATTTTTAATACAATGACCGAAAATCACCATAGTTAACAGGAGGTTTACTATGACAAAGTCTGATATAGCGTCTCACATCGCAATGAAATGTGACATTTCCAAGAAAGCGGCCGGTGAGGTCCTTGATGAACTCGCGTCTGTTGTTTACAAGGAAACGAAGAAATCCAAAGAGTTCACCTTGCCGGGACTTGGAAAGTTTGTTGTTGGCAAACGCGCCGCGCGCATGGGGCGCAATCCCGCAACGGGAGCCACAATAAAAATCCCCGCCAAGAACGTTGTGAAGTTTAAGGTGGCGAAAGCCTGCAAAGATGCGGTCGTCGGCTAACAGTCGCTTCCACATCAGACAAGACTGAAAAAAACCGGAGATTTCCAATGCTCCGGTTTTTTTATTTTCAGGCGTTTTCAGGAGAAAGGCGGAAAACCATCTTCTCTTTGGCGCGCCCCCTCACCTGTTTGAGCAGTTGAGCGTTTGAGTCAAACTTTTCCCCGTTTGTCCGTGTAAAACCGATTTCAAAACTCAAATCCCCGTCCCGCGAGAATGGCCATGGGATTGCCGAATAACTGTTTTCACCCTTTATTTTAAGACGAACTGTTTCCTCTCCGCCGTTTTCAAGCGGCACGCCGTTCATCTCAAAACTTTCCCATCCGTGGCACAAAACAAGCGAAAGCGCGTCTCCGGTTTGAAGCAGCCTCAAATCCCTCTCCACACGTGCGGGAACGGCTTCGGTACTCTCCACACCAAGCGCGCGGGCAACAAACTCATCTATCTCCCGCCCCAGGGCGGGAGACCACTTGTTGTCTCCGCGCGACAGCACCCTGTCATTGAATTTTTTGAAATGAAGCGCGATAAGAGCGCACGCTTCGGGGCGCGAGTTACTGTGGGCGTTGAAAGACCGCCTCCATATATCACACTGTTTTTGCGGCGGAACTTCGGTAAAGGATTCGGGCACGCCATCCGGATTGAGAACGGGAGAAAGGTCCGCCTCTTTCCATCCGCAGTCATGCTCGGAAATGGCGAAAAGCAAATCATCGGGCGGAGAGGGAAAGAAAAAACCGCCGCCCCACAAACTCATTATTTCAGCGGAAAGCCGGGCGTGGTCGTCCTGTGTGAATAAAAGCCAGTCTCCGCCGCTTTTTTTACGGATCACAACCTCCAAGGATAACACAACAAACGCTTCCGCACCTTTGCGCCGAAGCGGGCATAATAGGTGCTACTGTGGAGCGTGTTGAGACCGAAATTGTTAAGGCGTCTGACCCCGACACCGCGCGAAAAGCCGCCGAAGTCGTTCTTTCGGGCGGAATAATCGTCTATCCGACCGAAACCCTTTACGGAATCGGCGGGCTCGCCCTCAAGAGCGCCGTGGCGCGAAGGGTGTCGGAGGTCAAGCAAAGACCGGAGGGCAAACCTTTTTCCGTTCTCGTGGGCGACATGGAAACGCTTCGCCGCCATTTTGTCATTTCGGAAAAACAGGCGGACGCCTACCGGAAGATGCTGCCCCTGCCCCTGACCCTTGTGCTTCGCGAGAAAAAAGCGGGCATGTTCCCGCCCGAAGTTTCAAAAGACGGGCAAACCGCCGTGAGAATATCGGGCGGAGAATTCGCGCGGCGGCTTTTTGAGATTCTCAAAGAGCCGTTGATATCGTCCAGCGCGAACATAAGCGGCTCTGAAAATCCGCTCTCCGGCTCCGAAGCGGCGCGGATTTTCAGCGGCAAAGTTGAACTAATAGTTGATTACGGTAATCTACCGTCGTCTCAAGGCTCCGCGATAGTGAGTCTCGCAGAGGAAACACCGAAAATTCTGCGCGATGGCGACCTTGAACCGGAGCAACTAAAAGATTTTCTGCAATGGCTGTCGTAAAAGGTTTTCGCGCAATTCTCTACAATTCTGAAAAAACGGGCGACTTGTCCGAAATTGTCGCTCCACCGTATGATGTTATTGACTCCGCAGAGCAAGAATCCCTTTATGAAAAACATCCGCTCAATTTTGTGAGGTTGATTCTTTCAAAAGAATCGGGTGAAAAACGCTATAGCGCGGCGGCGGAAACCTTTCAAAAATGGCTTAACGAAAAAATTCTTCAACGGGAGGAAAGCCCGGCGATTTTTCAGTATTTTCAGGACTTTGAATTTGAAGGAAGCCACTTTACGAGAAAGGGTTTCATAGCGGCGGTAAAAATAGAGGATTTTGAAAACAAGGTGATTCTTCCGCACGAAAAAACCTTTAAAAAACACAAAGACGACCGCCTCAAACTGACTGAGGCGTGCGAGGCAAACTTGAGTCAGGTTTTTTCAATTTATTCCGACCCCGAAGGTTTGGTTGAAAAAACAATTGAAAATTCGGCGCCGGAGCCATTCGCGGAAATAGATTTTGAGGGAATAAAAAATACCGTCCGGAAAGTGAACGATGAAAAAACGCTCGCCCGGGTTTCGGATTTAATGGCGGACAAAAAACTGCTTATAGCGGACGGACACCACCGCTATGAAACCGCAATTAATTACAGAAACAAGCGTGGGGGGAGCGGGCCGCATGACTATGTGATGATGTTTCTCTGCCGCGCCGAAGGGGACGGACTTATCGTGGGACCAACTCACAGGGCGGTGAAACACCTTAACGGAATATCGGGAGCGGAACTCGCTTTGAGTTTGAAAAAAGAGTTTGAATGCGCGGAAATATCAGCGATGAGCGAAGAAAAACTGCAACGCGACCAAATTATTTTTGTCTATGACAAATGCGAAAAGGCCCTTGTTTTTTCACCTGAAAACAGAAACGAAACCTATCAGACAATGGGAGTTGCAACCTTGCAAAATATTGTGATTGAAAAAATTATTAAAAAGGAAATGAACGCTCCCGCACCACAAATTATTTTCGCAAAATCGCGCGGGGAAATTCTTAAACTTGTCAAAACCGGAGAATGTGAAGCGGGTTTTATTATGCCCGACCCGTTGATAAAAGACGTTATGGACGCGGCGGAACAGGGAGTCAGAATGCCGCAGAAAACCACCTATTTTTATCCTAAAATCCTTTCCGGGATTGCGATAAATCCCCTGTGGAACTAAAATGCCGGTTGGAGAAATGGATCCGCGAAACATCCGTAACTTCTCAATAATAGCGCATGTGGACCACGGCAAATCCACGCTCGCCGACCGCATACTTGAATTTACGGGGACCTTGAGCGAACGCGAAAAAAAAGACCAGTTTCTTGACCAAATGGAGCTTGAGCGCGAGCGCGGGATCACAATCAAGGCTCAGGCGGTCAAAATCAATTACACCGCCGATGACGGTGAAACCTACGAATTAAATTTGATAGACACCCCCGGACATGTTGATTTCAGTTACGAGGTTTCCAGAAGCTTGATGGCGTGCGAGGGGGCGCTTCTCGTAGTTGACGCTTCACAGGGAGTTGAGGCGCAGACGGTCGCCCACACATACCTCGCGGCGGATTCGGGGCTTGAAATTCTTCCGGTGATAAACAAAATTGACCTTCCTTCCGCCGAGCCCGGAAGAGTGGAGGCGGAAATAGAGGATGTTCTGGGAATTGACACAAGCGGCGCGATTCGGGCGAGCGCGAAAGACGGAACGGGCGTAAAGGAAATTCTTGAAGCGGTTATAAAAAGAATTCCCCATCCGGCGGGAAAAAGCGACAATTCTCTTAAAGCGCTGATTTTTGACAGCTGGTTCAGTTCGTATGAGGGCGTGGCGATGCTCGTCAGGGTGTTTGAGGGGAAACTCCGGATTGGCGGGCGGATAAAACTGATGTCAACCGGCAAGCAGTATTCTGTGAAAAAACTCGGCGTATTCAGTCCGAATTTAATTGAAACCGAAAAATTAACAACCGGCGAAGTGGGTTTTGTAACCGCTGCGGTGAGGGAAATTAACGAAGCCCACGTCGGAGACACGATAACGGACGCGGAAAATCCGGCTTCGGGGCCTCTTGAGGGTTTTAAGGTGATGAAACCCATGGTTTTCAGCGGTCTTTATCCCACAAATACGGGAGAGTATGAAAAATTGCGCGAGGCGCTTGAAAAACTCATACTTAACGACTCCTCTTTTGTTTACGAGCCGGAAACCTCCGCCGCGCTCGGTTTCGGTTTCCGTTGCGGATTTCTCGGACTGCTTCATATGGAAATAATAAAAGAGCGCCTTGAAAGGGAGTTTGACCTTGAATTAATTACGACCGCACCGACCGTGATTTATAAAACCGTTCATGTTTCGGGGGAAGAAAAATTCATAGATAATCCCGCCGATTTTCCTATGGGAGACAAAAGAATATCGGTTGAAGAGCCGCTTGTTCTGGTTTCAATACACATGCCCTCGGAATCTCTGGGGCAGGTTATAGATTTGTGTGAAAAAAGGCGCGGGGTTCAGAAAAATATGAGATATATCACGCCTGAACGGCTTATTCTTGAATACAGTTTGCCGCTTTCGGAAATAGTTTTTGATTTTTACGACCGTCTGAAATCAGTTTCACGCGGCTACGCCTCAATGGACTATGAACCCGCGGGATATGCGCAGTCAAACCTCATGCGGCTTGATATTCTCGTGAACGGCGACCCCGTTGACGCCCTTTCCCTGATTGTTCATAAAGACAAAGCGTACGAGCGCGGACGGGATTTGATTGAAAAATTAAAGGAATTAATTCCGCGCCAGCTATACGAAGTTGCAATACAGGCGGCGATTGGAAGTCGTGTAATTGCGAGGGAAACCGTCCGCGCCATGAGAAAGGACGTAACCTCAAAATGCTACGGCGGCGATGTTACGAGAAAAAGAAAACTGCTTGAAAAACAAAAAGAGGGGAAAAAACGCATGAAGCAAGTCGGCAGCGTGGAAATCCCTCAGGAAGCATTTCTGGCGGTTTTGAAAACTTGAGGGGTTAGAGTTACTATTCGTTAAAATCAACGATGGAGAAATGTCCATAAAAGAACGAAACAGCTTAGTAGAATCCATAGCAGAAACCACTTCTGACTACCGCAAAAGCGATTTGGGAGAAACTACACCTAAACATGTTGACAAGTGGGTTTCTCAGTTCGACTTAACTGTTCAACTACCCATGCTCAAAGAAATGGACAGTCTTTTAAAGAAAACATACTTCTCCAAAACAAGAGTTTCGAAATGGATTGAAAGCATGCTAAAAGATAAGTATTTAACAAAAGGTGACGCTGAAAAATTTTGGCAGAAAGTAGAATTTCTTGATATTCAACTGGGCGGTAACAGTCAAAAAGAAATGTTAAAAGTATTTGATGAAGCATTACAGAAAAAATGCGGACTTGAAATCATAGATTGTAGTGCTGACAGCACAAACACTTTTGTCTATCTTGATGACATAATATTCAGTGGCAACAGAGCGAAACGAGACATAGAGCATTGGATTAAAAACGAATCCCCTTCGCATGCAAGTCTTTATATAGTTACCATAGGACGACACTCTGGTAGTTATTGGATAGAAAAGAGAATTGAAGATACAATAGAAAAATCTGGGAAAAAGATTGCTCTTATTTGGTACCCCAAAAACCCCCATCTTGAAAACAGGAAAGCATTTAAGAATTCATCAAATGTATTGTGGCCCACAGATTCTCTATGCAGAGACAAAGAGTTTTCTAAGTACTTAGAAAACTCAAAATACCCTTTTGCGCCCAGAGAAGAATCTTCCAAGAATTGCCAGCCATTTTCATCCGAAGAAGGCAGGCAATTGCTAGAAAAAGAATTCTTCTTTGCAGGACTCAAAATCCGTTCTATGTGCGAAAACCCTTCAGTAATAATGAGACCTCTGGGCTTCAGCACGTTGAACGGTCCGGGTTTTGGCTCAACTATAGTAACTTTTAGGAACTGTCCTAACAACAACCCACTCGCGCTATGGTGGGGAGATCAAAGCCAACCATTGAATAGTCCACTCAGCAAGTGGTATCCTTTATTCCCAAGGAAAACCTATGACTCAGGAGAAGTCCTTGAAAACTTCTAGTTTTAAAGAACAAAACAAGAATATAAGAACTTATCAGCGCTCAAAGAGCGTAGTGTTTCTCAAAACCAAAGAGAAATTTGGCGGTCTGTCCAATATGGCAGCCGGATTTCCATTAAAAGTTAATGGCATTAACATACGCACATCAGAAGCACTATACCAAGCATGCCGTTTTCCAGATAGGTCAGATTTGCAACAAAAAATCATAGATGCATATAGTCCAATGACTGCAAAAATGCTGGGCAAGCCCTTTAGACAAGAAACTCGAAAAGACTGGGATAATGTCCGGATTAAAATTATGAGTTGGTGCCTGCGCGTAAAATTGGCACAAAATTGGGATGATTTTCGCGATTTGCTACTCAAAACTGGAGATTCCTCTATAGTTGAACAATCCAGAAGAGATTCATTTTGGGGGGCAAAAGCAGACGAAAAGGGCAAAATATTACATGGTATGAATGTCCTTGGCCGTTTGCTTATGGAACTGCGTGAAGAACTGAAAAAAAAGAACTTTGAAAAATTAAAAAGTACTGAACCACTCGACATTTCAAACTTCTTCTTACTCGCAAAACCAATAGAGACCGTGGTCAAAAAGGAAATTATAGAACATCAAGTTAAAAATGGAAAAGATTCAAACGCAACACCTCGAACAGAAAGTTTCTCTCCTACTCTTTTTTAACATAATGATTGTCAAATTCTTTGACTATGTTTGAATTATAAAATTTTCTACTTAACCCTTGTTGTTTTCGTATATCTAAATAGCGTGTTTTACAAAACTGTTCATTGCTTTCGAGAGATTGTCTAATTTGATGGTATTCTTTGTTCTGAATAAAATTTGAATATCTCTTCTTGAGATGGGCTGTCAAGTTTTGATAATTCCAAGGATATTTCTCGCTTAAATCCTCTTCCGTTACTGTAACTGGGGTGCCTGATTTTTGTTGGGAAACAACTAAACCATCAATGTTTTTTTCTTTCGACCGAAAAAATTTCAGTTCTACTTTCAAAGAAACGTTATAACTCTCTGGCTTGTACTCTTCACCCTCTTCACCTTCGCTAACACTATCTTTTATCTCTTTTTTGACAAAATCAAACACTTTCTTCTCGTCAGAACTCAAAATGATAGAATTGGCTTCCCCATTAAGACTAAAAAAAGATAGTGGCATAATAAAAAAATTATAAATAGACAAGTCGGTGCCAAACCATTTGCGGATAAGATTCATGTAGTTCTTCAAACAGGCAGCACCGAGTCCTTGAACTACTTTAGATATTTCTGGACCTTTGTTAATAAAATGGACTGCATTATTCCTTATTTCGTATATTAGTTCCAGATTTTTACGAACTTCCTGAGGCATGGGCTCTCTGTACTGATTGACCAATCGATCGAAGGATTCGAAAAGTCCTATGGTCTGATTTGAACCTGAATGGTTTTTTGCAACATACAACTTTTTTGAAGGCTTGCCACTTTGAAGTGTATGCCTCTCGTGACGAAACACAGATGAAAGGCGATTTTGCTCTATAAGAAGAATTCGTGCCTTAAGGAGAATTTCCCAAGCATTTATGGCAAGTATTGAAAAAGATTCCTCACGATATTCAAAACTAGGTTTGTTGTATATTTCAATAGCTGCAATCATGGAACTAATTGACTTGTCTGCCAAAGTTCTAGAACGAGATCTCATTTCCCCCTCCTCATTTCCATCTTCTCCCGCATCGGCTCGGTAATAAAATAAGTCGCGGGGCTTATCGCGTCCGGATCGGTGCGGACGTTCACGACATACGGTTTTTTGGAATTAAGAGCGCGTTTAATCGCGGGTTCAAGTTCTCTCAATTCCGAAACAAACTCGCCCCTGCCGCCCATCGCTTCGGCAATTTTATGGAAATCCACCTCTCCGAGCATAACGCCGTCAAGCGGCGCTTTTTCGCCGTATGTAATGCGGATTTGATTTCTCGTCATTCCCCACGAAGAATCGTTACAGACTACAATTACTAAGGGCAAATTGTGTTTTACGGCGGTTTCAAACTCCATAAAATTCATTCCAAGCGCGCCGTCCCCGGTTATTAACACAACAGGATTTTTCGGACGCGCCGCCTTCACTCCGAGCGCAAATGGAAGCCCGACACCCATGCAACCGAGCGGACCGCCTTTTACATATCCGCCCGGAATTTCCACGCGGCACGAAACGTCAGTCCACGCCTGGCAGTCTCCGCCGTCAGGAACAAAAATTGTTTGGGGCGGAGCAATTTTATTAACCGCCTCAACAACTGAAACCGGATGAATTGCGCCTTTTTTTGAAGAAGCGTTTTTCTCCGCGAAAAACGCGCGGGATTTTTTATCGGAAATCTTTTTTAATTGCGCCGTCCATTTGTCAAAAACCGGAGGGGATTTTTTCAATTCGCGATTTAATTTTTTCAAAACAGCCGTAACATCAGCCGCAACGGGAATATCAACGTTTCTGTTTCTGCCTATCTCGGTCGGCTCTATGTCAATCTGCGCTATTTTTGCTTTTTTATTAAATGTTTTTCCAAAGCCCATAAAAACGCCCATGCGAACTCCCGCAAGCAAAATAAAATCCGCTTTTTCAGTCGCATCTGAAAAACCGAAAGGCGAAGACGGGCCTGCGGAACCGAAACAGAATTGCGAGGAGTCGGGAATTATTCCCCTGCCAAGGTGAAGGGTGAAAAACGGAGCGCGAACGGTTTTTGAAAATTTTGCGAGTTCATCGCCCGCACCGGAATAATACGTTCCGCTTCCCGCGATAAAAACCGGTTTTTTCGCGCGGCGAATATTTTCCGCAATTTCCTTCACATCCTCATCGGAGGCTTCGGGATTTTTAATTTCCGAAAAATCCGCTTTTTCAATTTCGCTCTCCGCACAAAACGGATAAAGAACCTCATACGACATTCCGAGATAAACAGGTCCCGGTCTTCCCGTTTTTGCCGCACGCCACGCATCCGTCACGTAACGCGGAATTCTTGAAGTTTCATAAACCGTTCTGACCCATTTCGCCACCGGGCGTGCGATGGACTCCTGATCAATTTCCTGCAATGAAAGCCGGTCATTCTCCTCAATTCCCGACCTGCCGGAAATAATAATCAGCGGCGAATTTGCCAGAAAAGAAACCGCCATTGCCGTCAAAGTGTTCGTGAATCCGGGTCCTGCGGTTACAAGGCACACCGCCGGCGCCCCCGTTGAACGTGCGTAGGAGTCCGCCGCCATTGCCGCTCCCTGCTCGTTGTGAGTGTCAATAAGGCGTATTCCGAGTTCCGAACACGCCTTGTAAACCGGATTTATATGCCCGCCACCAAGCGTGAACACGTCTTTCACGCCCATTTTTTTCAAGGTTTGGGCAAGTAAAAAGCCGCCCTGTTTCTTCGCCATGCTAATAATTTTACTGGCAACGCACGCAAATAGGCGAATTTTTCAAAAAAAACGCGAAAAAACCCTTGAACGGCGGAAAACCGTTTTTATCTTGAAAGTGCCAAAAACAAAAAAGGAGGTAAATGGCAATGAACACAGTAAGACTTTGGGAACCATTCAGTATGCTCAGGGAGTTTGACGACGCGTTGAAGAATTTCGGCGTCCTGAACTCTCCGACAAGGGCTGAAAAAGCTTTGCTTCCGAGAACTGACATCGCCGAGACGGACAACGCATACGAAATTTCTCTTGAAGTTTCGGGCATTGACGCGAAAGACCTGACCCTTGAAGTAAAGGACGATGTTCTTTCCATCACAGGCGAAAGGAAGTTTGAGGAAAAGAAGGAAGACGGGAAAGAATACATAACCGTTGAAAGACGCTACGGAAAGTTTTCCCGCAGTTTCAGTCTCCCGGAAAACACGGACAAAAAAGGGATAAAAGCCGACTGCAAAAACGGCATCCTGACCGTGATGCTTCCAAAAACTGAAGTTGAAGAGGAAAAACCTCTGAAGATTGAAGTGAGTTAGAAGCCCGCAAAGAGGTAAATAAAAGCGCGGTTTCCCTCGAATGAGCGGAATCCGCGCTTTTTTTTGAGGGCGAACCTTGAAGACGGAACTATGAGATGAAAAAAACCGGTTTTACGGCGGATTGAGCGGTTGCCCGCCCGGGAACTTCACCGCTCTATGCCCAGCTCCCTTCTCATTCGCACGTCCGGCGGGCTGTTTTTGTTCCAGTAGTCTGAAAAAATTGTTTTCTTCCGCCGCGCCGCAGTCTCAATCCGTTTCGCGCCCGCCCCCCATCCACTTTTGTAAACCTCGCGCCACGAGACAATTTTATGCGGAAAATCAGTTTCAAAATCCATCTCGAAAACCCTCTCCGTTTTCGGAAAAGACAGTGAGTACCGTGTAATTCCCGCGTCCGGGCTTGAGATTTTCGCGTCCGCCCGCTCAATTCCGGTCGGTGTGTGGAGAAGCCTTGTTATCAGAAGTCCCGGAACGATAGAGATTCTTCCGGTAGGAAGGGATTTGGGGTTAATCCGTGCGCGCGTCCAGATTTCATCTTCAAGAAAAACGCTTTCCACCTTGAAGTTTTCGTCTCCCTCATTCTCAAAGTATGAAAAAAGTTTTCCCTCGTAATACCGCCCCTTGAGATTGAGTTGAGTGAAAACATGCCCGCACCACTCCTGAGACGAAAGCGTAACTTTGAGGGGGCGCAAATCCGCGCCTGAAACCGGCGCAAACACCGATGACATTGTTGAATACCTGTAGATTCCGGTGTTGAACTTCTTCACAAGGTTCAGTTTGAGAACCTTCACGGAGTCCCGTCCGGCAAGGGCGGGGTCATCAAGTTTCACGTGTTTTGAGCGCGAAAAATCTTCGGTAACAAAAATCAGAACCGCATATCCGGGGTGTTTAGCGCCGTAGCGCGCCTGACTCAGTTCGTAACTTGTGATTTCCGCCCTGCCCGAATACCAGTAGTCGTCAAACTGTGCGGCGAAGGCGCGCGGACCCGCCGCGGCGAAGGCAAAAACAAGCACGAAAAACAGTGCGCGCATACGGGGTTATGATAACCGATGGATTTCTTGAAGTTTCACCGCTTTGCTGTTATATTGCCGTTCCCGCCAGAAGGGAAAGGGTGAAACAATGGGAAAACAGGGAAACCGGCTTATGGTCAAAATTAAAAGCACCGAGAGCCATCACATCTACTACACGGAAAAAAACAAGGTGAATACTGAAGACCGCCTTGAACTCAAAAAGTTCGATCCTGTTGTGAGAAAACACGTTCTCTACAAGGAGACCAAGTGATGGCACGCAGATGCTCAATCACGGGCAAAGGTCCCCTGGCCGGAAATCATGTTTCGCACGCGAACAACAAGGTCAGACGGCGTCAATTGCCCAACCTTCAAACCAAAAGGATTTTCGTTCCCGAACTCGACAAGTTTGTGAAAATCAAACTGTCCACCCGCGCTCTGCGCACGATTGACAAGAAAGGGCTTATTCCGTTCCTCAAAAGCGAAGGGCTTTCGCTGAAAGACGTTATTATTTAGAGATTGCCCGGGCGCAGTCCAAAAAGGTTCGGAAGGTTCGCATCCCATACTGACGGCTACCCAATCAGATAAAAAATCATACTCGGCAGAACGATAAACGAAACCGCCGTGCCAACGGCGATTACCGAAGCGACTTTTTCCGGCTCGGCGCCGTATTTTTCGGCAAGCACAAGGCACGTAACGGCCGTTGGCATTGTGGACTGGAGAATCATCACTTTGGAGGAAAGATCGGAGACACTGAAAAACGGAACCAGTGCGACAGCGGCGAAAAATCCGAGCACAATCCGCGAGCACCCGAAAATTGACGAAACCCAGAAACTTGAAATGGAAATCTCTGAAAGCCGGTATCCGAGAACAAACATCATTCCCGGAACCGCGATGTCCGCAAGAAGCGAAATAGCCCTGTCCAGAAAAACCGGTGTTTCATATCCGCCGAAGTTCATCCACATTCCGCCAATCGCGGAGTAGATAAGCGGCAGTTTTAAAATCTCAGACACCGCCCCGCGCGGACTCACAAGAGCGACGCCAACCGTGTAGTGAATAAAAGCCATCGCCACCATGCACACAACGGCAATCTGAAAACCCTCCTCGCCGAACGCAAACAAAATCAGCGGCAGCCCCATATTGCCGTTGTTGGCAAATATGATTGTCGGCAAATATGCGGGGCGCGAAAGTTTGAGGATTTTTGTGAGAAACAGCCCCGCGATAAGGCACAGAGCGGACACCGCGGCGAAAAACCCGAAAATCCGCACCACAAAATGAAAATCCATTGGCGGCGAGGAAAAAGACCAGAAAATCAGACACGGCGCGGCAATATAAAGAACAAGATCGTTGATGGGGGAAATATCAACGCGTTTGATTTTTCCGAATAGAAAACCAACCGCAACAACCAGGAAAACAGGCAGAATAATATGCGCAATTCCCGCGTCCGCCATTTCAATCCTGAACGGGAAATGGAGGTCGGGCATTAAAACCTCACTACACAGGAACCCCACGCGAAGCCGGCGCCGAAGGCGGCAAGAAGCAATGTGCTTCCCTCGCAAACCCTGCCTTCCCTGATCGCTTCGTGTAGAGCTATCGGTATGGAAGCCGAAGAGGTGTTTCCGTATTTGTCCAGGTTTACCACAACTTTCTCTTCAGGGAAATTCATCCTTTTTCTGGTGGCCTCAATAATTCTGTAATTCGCCTGATGCGGAATGAAAAGGTCTATATCTTCGGGCGTGATCCCGGCGAGTTTCACGGCTTGCTCGGAAGCCGTCTCCATCGCCTTGACCGCCTCTTTAAAAACCTCGTTGCCTTCCATCTTCAGGAAGTGGCTTCTGTCTTTAACACTTTGTTCGGTTGCGGGAATTCGGGACCCTCCGCCCGGCATATAGAGAAGATTCCATTTGTCGCCGTCAGAACCCAACTGCGAGGAAAGCACTCCGGGAGTGTCGGATTTCTGTAAAACCGCCGCGCCCGCTCCATCTCCAAAAAGAATGCAGGTTGCCCGATCTTCGTAATCGACCACTTTTGAAAGACTTTCCACCCCCACGGCGAGCACCGTTTGGCAACGCCCGGCGTCTATCATGTCCCGCGCTATGTGAATTGCGTATAAAAAGCCCGAACAGCCCGCGAGAATGTCAAAAGCGGTGGCTTTTTTCGCTTTGAGTTTGCTTTGCAGAATGCACGCGGTTGACGGAAAAAGATAGTCGGGAGTAACGGTGGCTACAATTATGACGTCAACATCTTTGGGTGAAACCTTTGCCGCTTCCAGAGCCTGCCGTGCGGCAACAATTGCCATGTCCGATGAAGCCTCGCCCTCCGCCGCAATTCTTCTCTCTCTTATGCCCGTTCTGGTAACTATCCACTCATCGGAGGTGTCAACAATTTTTTCAATGTCTTGATTGGAAAGAACTTTCTCGGGAGAGTATGAGCCGATTCCCGTAATCCTGACAAAACTCATTTGTGCCATTATCATTTCAAAAAATAGCGATGTCAAACACCCTGTCTTTTGCAGATGGCGGCTTTGGCTACGCGCGGCTCACAGCCGATTTGTAAGCGCTCTCAATTCGCGCCTTTTCATTTGAATCAAAAAACGCGCTTAATCCCGCGCGGACGCGCTCATCGCGGTCTGTGAACCAGATCTCGGCGCGGCGCTCCCGTTCAAGGCGGGCGAGGTTTTTCATATCCTCTTCCGATTGCAGAGAGAAAAAATATTCGTAACTGAATCCACTGCCGCCCGCGTCAATAAACACAAACGCGCAAACGGCGGGAAACTCCTCCTTGTCAATAAACTCAAACTGAAAATTCACGGACGGCTCAAAATCGTTTTCAAACAAAAAAGCGAGAGCTAAATCCTTGACGGCAAAAACAACGCCGTCCAAACCCGAAAACGCAAAGCAACCCGCATCCACAACCGAAAGAGCCATCGCGGTTTCGGAATCAATCTCCAGGGCGCGCGTGATTTTTTCGCTTTCCGCCATCACCTTTTCTCATTGAGAGACCAGTCGTAATCGCCCTCAACCAGTTTGGACGCCCGTTTCATCGCCGCCGCAAGTTCCGGGGCGGCGTATTTTGCTATGTGCTCACGCACGCCGCGCTTGCCGCCGAAGTCTTCAGCGAACCAGAAATATATGGAAGAAACAACAAGTTTTCCGTCCCTGACCGCCGCCCCGCGAGGGTGGTTTACAAAATCGCTCGCGCCGTTTTCAAGAAGTTGTTCGGTGTTTTCGGCTGTGTAGGCGGCTCGCGCGAGGTCGGGACAGCCGATTGAAGCGCAGTTCACCGCGTAATGAATTCGCGCGTCTTTCCACACGGGGCGCAAAATCCCGTGCTCAATGTCGTCAAGCGAAAGCCGCACGCCCTCAACGGGAAAAATCTTTTTGCCCCACGGCCCGTCCGTGCCCGGGGGCGAGGTGTCAATATCAAGAATGCTTGAAACCGGATAGGCCCTCAAAATCGTTTGCACGGTCAGCGCGTTGTAGAGATTTATCCAAAACGCCTTCTGCTCCGCGCGGTTCAAGCCGGACACCTTCACGCGCCCCAGAGCGGAAATGTAATCGTCAAGCGCACGGGCATCCGCATGCGTTACGCCTCTGTAATCAACCAGATTCGCGCCGCGCCGGATATGGATGTAAGCGCGCAGAAAATCGTCCCACGCCTTATGGGAAACGATTTCGGAACTGCGGGGGTTGTGCGCGCGGCGCAAATCCTCCATATCTCTCCGGGCGTCCGCTGTGAGCGGAAACAGGCAGAGGAAAAACAACGCCACAAGCAGTTTCAGGTTGGCTCTCACGGCTTTAATTATGCGCGATGGCCGCACGGATTGACAAATCCGGTTTGATGAAAACACGGGCGATTGTGTATTGTTTGGAATATGAAAGCGTCCGATCTTTTCATACAATGCCTTGAAAATGAGGGCGTTGAATACATCTTCGCCGTGCCGGGCGAGGAAAATCTTGACATGCTGGAATCCATCCGCGCCTCAAAAATCAAACTGATTTTGACAAGGCATGAGCAGGGAGCCGGCTTTATGGCGGCAACATACGGGCGACTGACCGGCAAGGCGGGGGTCTGCATGTCAACGCTGGGACCCGGAGCGACAAACTTCGTTACCGCCGCCGCTTACGCGCAACTGGGCGCGATGCCGATGCTTATGATTACGGGTCAGAAGCCGGTCAAATCCAGCAAACAGGGGCAGTTTCAAATCGTTGACGTGGTGAGAATGATGGAGCCGCTCACCAAGTTCAGCCACCAGATAGTGAGCGGGGACAATGTCCCTTCCAAAGTGCGCGAAGCGGTTCGGCTTGCCGAAGAGGAGCGGCCGGGCGCGGTTCATCTTGAACTGCCGGAAGACATAGCCCGCGAGGAAGTTACCGGAGCGCCCATCAATTCAAGCGTGTTCCGGCGGGCAATTGCCGAGGAAAAAGCCGTGAACAAAGCGGTGGAAATGATAGCCGCCGCGAAAAGCCCGATGCTTCTGATTGGCTCGGGCGCGAACAGAAAACTGACCTCAAAAATGCTACGCCAGTTTGTGGACAAATACGGAGTTCCCTTCATAAGCACGCAAATGGGCAAGGGAGTGATTGACGAAAGGCATCCGCTTTTTATCGGCAACACCGCGCTTTCAAACGGCGATTTTGTTCACCGCGCGATAGACAAAGCCGACCTCATTATAAACGCCGGGCATGATGTTGTGGAAAAACCGCCGTTTTTTATGCGCGAGGGGGGTTTTGAGGTTATCCATATCAATTTTGAAACCGCGAAAGTGGATTCGGTCTATTTTCCGCAAGTTGAGGTTACGGGCGACATAGCGAACAGTTTCTGGCAGATGATGGAGAAACTGGAGCCGCAAAAACATTGGGATTTTTCGGAAATCATGGGGATAAAGGAACGGGTTGACGCCCATTTGACCGAAGGGACCGATGACGGGAGGTTTCCGGTCTATCCGCAGTTTCTCGTGAGCGAACTGCGCAAAACAATGCCCGATGACGGCATAATCACGCTTGACAACGGGGTTTACAAGATATGGTTCGCGCGAAACTACCGCGCTCATGAGCCGAACACGGTTCTGCTCGACAACGCGCTCGCGACAATGGGCGCGGGGCTTCCATCCGCTATTGCAACAAAACTGATTTTTCCGCAACGGCAGGTCGTTGCGGTCTGCGGAGACGGCGGGTTTATGATGAACTCTCAGGAACTTGAAACCGCCGTGCGACTCGGAATCAACATCACCGTTTTAGTCCTGCGTGATGACGCTTACGGAATGATCAAGTGGAAGCAGAGCAACATGGGGCTGCCGAACTGGGGGCTTGACTACGGCAATCCGGACTTTGTGAAGTATGCCGAGTCATACGGCGCGGCGGGACACAGGGTTTCAAGCGCGGCGGAGTTTGCTCCGCTTGTCAAAAAATGCGCCTCGGAACCCGGCGTTCACCTTATTG
>NZ_CDWCUL010000005.1:0-12871 GCF_977828045.1 Candidatus Mycalebacterium sp.
GCTTGTGGCACGCGCGCGCGAACTTGGAATAAAAGCGGAATCGGGGCTTGAAATGTTGCTTTATCAGGGAGCGAAATCTTTTGAAATCTGGACCGGCATGGACGCGCCGGTTGAGGTGATGAAAAAAGCGCTTGGAGAGGGGTAGAAATTGGACGAAGATAGCCGGAGCGATTGAACAAAACGGGTGAGAAAATGAGGCAGAAAGGAAAAACATGGAGTCGTGAAGAAAATATTATTGTTTTAGATTTATATTTCCGTATTCCGTTCTCAAAATCCCGAGCAAGCCACCCGGAAGTTCAAAAAGTCGCAAAAATCATTGGGAGAACACCTGCATCTGTAAATTTGAAAATTGGAAACTTTGGAAGTTTTGATACAACTTTAGCAGAGAAAAAAATCAAGGGGCTCGTCCATACAAGCAAGTTAGACAAAGAAATCTGGAAAGAATTTGAAGGAAAATACCACTTGCTTTCACATGAAAGCCAAACTCTCAAAGCATCATTATTAGACAAAAACATTCCTGAAAAAGATGAAAGGCAACGGATTGGGAAAGACATCGTCGGGCTCACAAAAAGGCGTGTCGGACAACGATTTTTCAGAGAATCAATTCTTGCGTCTTATAACAACAAGTGCTGTATAACAGGCATTGACAATGAGATGCTCTTAATAGCAAGCCATATAAAACCGTGGAACAAGTGCGCAAAAGAGGAAAAAGCAAATCCTCAAAACGGATTATGCTTGAACGCTCTGCACGACAAAGCATTTGATAGAGGACTGATAACTGTAAATTCAGACTACAAAATTAAAACAAGTAAAATTTTAATGAAATTGGACAATCAGGCAGTAAAAGATTTTTTTGGTAAATACGAAGATTGTAAAATAAAAATTCCCGAAAGACTGCCGCCGGATAGAGAGTTTCTTGAGTGGCACGGAAAGAATGTCTTTGTTACTGACTGACCACCCTTTCCAAAACCCTCTCAAACTCTTTTGCGTTTTTCTGCCCTATGTGCGTTTCGCCTATCATTTTGTGAACGATTTTGCCGTCTCTGTCCACCAGATAAAAAGTGGGCCAGTAGCGGTTGTTCATTTTCCGCCAGTAGTGAAAATTGTTGTCCATCATAACGGGGTGGGAAATTTTGAATTTCTTCATTTTTTTCTTAAGATTTTCCCTGCTTTTTTCATGCTCAAATTCGGGCGTGTGTATGCCGAGTGCCTGAAAACCATCTTTTCCGAAACGTTTTTCAAGCGTGTGAAGCCACGGGAAAGAGCGGTATGAATTCCAGCAGTCAAAAGTCCAGAAATACACAAGCGTTACTCTGCCCTTCAAGTCCTTCCGCTCAAGCGGAGGGGAGTTGACCCATTCCAGCGGGCCGGACGAAGTAAATTCAGGCAGTTGCCTATCGTAAAAACCTTGAGCCCGCGCGGGCTCGCCAAAAACCGGCGCGAAGATAAAAAACGCGCTCAAAAGAAATGCGATTTTAATCATTCTCATAACCGTTCACGGAAGAAATCTGTCGGAGTTTTCCGCGCTTGGCAACACGCATGAATCAAATTTGCCGAACCACGCATAACGCCTGCGTGCGACATAGCCGTAAATAAAATCCCGTATAAAAGCGGGGACATACTCAAACGCCCGGACGAAACGCCAGCCGCCGCCCATTCGGGTGAGAATTTTAATCACCGCTCCGGAAAAACGGTGAACGCCCTCCTCGTCCATGTAAACAATGCTCCACTCGTGAAAATCCGGCGGCGCGGAAAAGGTTTTCGCGGCGGTCTGCCCCTGGAGCGTGGAAAAAAAGAAAATTTTGCGTGTGTCTCTTTTCAGAACAAAACGGACAAAACGGTTGCACAGTCCGCAAACGCCGTCAAAAAAAATTACAGGATTGCCGTATGGAAGGGGTTTCAAGAAAATACCGCAAGCAGAATTCCCGCGGCAACCGCCGAACCCAGAACCCCTGCCACATTGGGACCCATCGCGTGCATAAGCAACACATTTTGAGGATCTTCCTTCGCGCCGACATCCTGCGACACGCGCGCCGCCATCGGAACGGCCGACACGCCCGCAGAACCGATAAGCGGGTTTATCTTGTTCGTGGAAAACAGGTTGAGAAGTTTCGCCTTGAGAACGCCCGCAGCCGTTCCTATGCAGAAAGCCACCACTCCGAGTATCAAAATTCCGATTGTTTCAACCGTGAGAAACTCCTCAGCCGAAAGTTTTGAGCCGACTCCGAGCCCAAGAAATATGGTGGTTATGTTTATAAGCGAATTCTGCACCGTGTCCGAAAGACGGTCAACAACTCCGCACTCCTTCATTAGATTGCCGAACATGAAAAACCCTATAAGCGGAGCGGCTGACGGGAGAAAAAGCGCGCACAAAACAACGGAAATAAGCGGGAACATAATCTTCTCGGTTTTCCCGACCGGCCTGAGTTGTTTCATCCTTATCATCCTTTCCTCTTTTGTCGTCAGAGCTTTCATTATGGGAGGCTGAATGAGTGGAACAAGCGCCATATACGAATACGCGGCAACCGAAATCGCCCCCAGAAGACGCGGAGACAACTGAGAGGAAACATATATTGCCGTGGGCCCGTCCGCACCGCCGATGATGCCGATGTACGCCGCATCCGCAAAGGTAAAGTTTATGCCGTCAACATACCGCGTGAGCGCGAGCGCTCCTATGAGAGTGGCAAATATGCCGAACTGCGCGGCAACACCGAGCAGTATGGTTCTGGGATTGGCAAGAAGCGGCCCGAAGTCTGTCAGCGCCCCGACTCCCATGAAAATAATCAGCGGGAAAATGCCCGTTTTGATGCCCGCATCGTAAACATAGTTCAAAATCCCGCCCGGCTCACTTATGCCCGCAAGAGGGATGTTGGAAAGCACGCAACCAAAACCAATTGTAACAAGCAGAAGCGGCTCAAACTTTTTGGCAATTCCAAGATAGAGAAGAAGAAAGCCAACCGAAATCATAACGAACCGCCCCGGTCCGGCCACCCACGACTCCTCGTAGGACAAAAAGCCGCTCACCCCGGTCTCCCGCGTGAGATTGCGGAAAATATCCATAATACTCGGAAGGTCCGATCCCTCACCGCCCACGGCGAACGCCGGAAAAACGAGAAAAGCGAAAATCGCGAGAAAAGCGAAAATCGCAGTGAATAAAGGAGTTTTTTTCATTTTGTCAAACACGGTTGCAATGGTCAGTTCGGAGCGATTGTCAACAGAACCTGCCCCGATTCAACAACATCGGTCGCGGCAACCTCTATTGATGCAACAACCCCCGCGCACGGAGAAACGGCTGAGGTTTCCATCTTCATCGCTTCAAGCACAACAAGCGGTTGATTTTCCTCAACCTTGTCTCCGACCGCGACTGATATTTTACAAACATTTCCGGGAACGGCGGCGATGAGCGGCGTAACTTCCCCTGACGGCGCGGACGGAGCCGCCGCCGGAGCGCCGCCTTCGCTAATACTCACGGCATAGTCAGAGCCGTCAACCGTAACGGAGTAGGCGTTGTCTTTGGATTTGACGCTCACGGCGTAATCTTTTCCGTCAATGGTTGCCGTAAAAGCGTCCGGTGTCGTGCCGCCTTTGGGCTGCGCGGTTTTTTGGGCTTCGCCTTTCCTCACATTGACCGAGAAGTTTCCTTTGAGAAACTCAAGCCCCTTGTTCCCGCCCGGAGTCTCAAGAGCGCCGACTATGAAGATGTTCTCCTCGGTGGTTTCAAGCCCTTCTTTCTCAAGAATGGCTTTCGCCGGGGGAATTCCCGGCTTAATAATCTCAAGCGGGTCGCCGTCAAAACGGGGTTTACCCATCTGCTCTTCGGCGATTTTTACGACTTCGGGGTCGGGAGGTACCGGCGTGCGTCCGAAATAGCCAAGCACCATATTGCCGTATCCGTCTGCAATTTTTTTCCATTTGCCCTGAGTTACGTTTGAAAACGCCTGCTGAAAATAGAACTGCGAAACAGGCGTTACGGAGGTTCCGAAACCGCCTTTGGCGACACATTCGGACATCTCCTCTATCACCTTCGGGTAGAGTTCAAGCGTGTTGGTGTCGCGCATCATCATCGTGTTTGCCGTGAGCGCGCCGCCGGGCATTGGGGAGAGCAAAACTTCGGACGAAATTCCCAGCGCTTCGGGCGGAAAATAGTAATCCGCCATGCACTCTTTGAAAACCGCGTTCGCTTCAAGGATTTTTTTCATATCCACATCAAGCGTGAAATCCGTACCTTTGAGCGCACCACACATGGAAATGATGTCCGGCTGGGCGGTTCCGCCCGAAACCGGAGCCCGCGCAACGCATATTCCGTCGCAACCGGCCTCTATCGCGGCGGTGTATTGAACAACGCCCTGCGCGGCGGTTTCATGCGTGTGCACCCACAGCACCGTGTCTTTGCCGACAATCTCTCTGGCACCCTTAACCGTATCGTAAACCTTGCGGGGATTTGAGGTTCCGGAAGCGTCTTTGAAGCAGATTGAGTCAAAGGGAAGTCCGGAATCAAGAATTTCGCGCACTTTTTTGATGTAAAACTCCGAGTCATGCGCGCCTTCGCAACCGGGCGGAAGCTCCATCATCGTAACGACAACCTGATGGTGAATGCCTGCGTTTTTTATGCACTGCGCGGAATACTCAAGGTTGCGCACATCGTTGAGGGCATCAAAGTTTCTTATGTGGGTTATGCCGTGTTTTTTGAACATTCTGGCATGAAGGTCAATCATGTCTTTGGGCTGCGCGGACAGTGCGACCACATTGATTCCCCTCGCGAGCGTCTGGAGATTGGCATCGGGACCCGCGGCGCTTCTGAACCTGTCCATCATGTCAAAAGCGGACTCCCCGCAATACAGGAAAAGACTCTGAAATCTGGCTCCGCCGCCCGCCTCAAAATGGGTTATTCCGGCGTGAGACGCCGCTTCAACCGCCGGAAGGAAATCCCCGGTCAGTACGCGCGCGCCGAAAAATGACTGAAAACCGTCCCTGAAAGAAGTGTCTTGAAAAAGTATTTTCTTCATAACGAACGCCCTTTTTGCCTCTAAGCCCTCACCTTTTTCCGATTCCGGATGCCGAAAGCGCCGCCGCAATTACCGCCGCAATTCCGCCGTTCACACCCTTTGGAGCTGAATTCCGCGCCGACCCCGAAGCGGGCGTGACGGGCTGGGAAACACCGCTGAAAAAGTAGGCGGACACCTTTATCATGACAAAAAGAACGGAGAGAAAAATATAGACCACAAACATCCCCACGAACATCAGTTTTAACCCTTCAAATATCATCGTGCAAGCATTCCGGTAAGGGAAAATACGGCTATCATTTAACAACAAGGGCGGGGACTTGTCAACTTGACCGGAGCGTCAGTTGTGGTAGTTTTACGCCTGTCTGCCATGAAGAGAACTTTTCAGCCGCACAGGAAAAAAGCGATAAAAACCCACGGTTACCGCGCAAGAATGAGCACCGTGGGCGGACGCCGCGTTCTGAAAAGAAGAACGCAAAAGGGCAGACATGTTCTGACTGCCCAGTTCCGGGCAAAATGAGCAAAATCCGCGGCCAGGCGCTTCGGAAAAGAGAGAAACTAATGGAAAAAACCGAGTATGTGCGGGTTCTGAAAAAAGGGAAACGGCTTTCGTCTCAAAACTTCTCCGTTGTTATCGCCGAAAACGGGCTCGGCTTTGCGCGTGTCGGACGGGTTGTGACTAAAAAAACCGTTCCCGGCGCGGTTTCAAGAAACAAAATCAAACGTTATTTCCGGGAAATTTTCAGGGTTAACAAGTCGCAATTCGGTTCCAGTGACGTTATTTTCAGAGCGGAAAATGATGTGTCCGAAATACCTTTCGGGGCGGTTCGCGCGGAAATAATGGGTATGATTAGCGGAGAAAAATGAAATGGCAACCCGCGCCGCCTCAAGGCTTGCGATTTTCCTCATAGAGATATACCGCAAAACGATATCACCGTTGCTGGGCCCCCGTTGCCGCTTCCACCCCAGTTGCTCCGAATATTCCTCACAAGCCATCAAGACACACGGCCTGAGACGCGGAGCGGTGATGGCTGTGAGCAGGGTGGCGCGGTGTAACCCCTTTAACGCCGGCGGATATGACCCGGTGGAGAAATGAAACTGACATGCAGGATGAAAAACTCACTTCCAATTACATAATATTCGCCGTTCTCGCTCTGGGAATAATCTTCGGATATTCAAAACTGTTTCCGCAAAAACCGGCCGGAAATCCCGGGCCTGTGGTAACGGAAAGAGCGGATGTGCGGAACGTAAGCGTGGAGACGCACGCCGCGCGAACGGATGCGCAATGGGAGCCTCCGACCCTGCCGCAGGACGCCGTGCGGAGCGGAAAAACCATAGAGGTTCAAACCCCTCTCTACACGGCTTATGTGGACACTGCCGGGGGAACCATAAAAAAACTGGTTCTTAAACACTACTCTGAAAGCCCTGAAAACGGGTCGGAAAATCTCACGCTTGTCGGAGGCGTGTGGTCATCTCCGGAGGCGGTTTTGTCTCTGGGAAACACTAAACTCCCGCATCCGGTTCCGTTTGAATACAAAGGCGAAACCACGGTCACGGTGGGGAGGCTCGCAAGGGAAATTGCGCTTTCATACAAGCAAAACGGCGTCAGGATTGTCAAAAAACTGTCATTCGCGCCGGACACTTACCTGATTGGCGGCAAATACGAGATAGAAAACCGGTCGTCGCAAACCGTTGAATACGCCTTGCACTTTCTCCAGCGCGGAGAAATAGAGGAGGGAGATTACGGACCGACTAACGCCCTTGTTGTTTCTGTCGGCGGCGAGAAGAAACAGTTCAACGGCGGAGATGACGTAGGGCAGCCGCTCACGGGCGGGGTTGACTGGCTCGGATTTTCAAAAAAATATTTTATAATCGCGGCGCTTCCCGAATCGGGCGAAACAACACAGGTCAAGACTTTCACCAAAGACGGGCGCAAGATTAAAACGCGTTTTTCATACGGAAGATTTTCAATCCCTTCAGGCACGGTTTCGGAGCGCAAGTGGAAGGCGTATATGGGACCGAAGCGGGAAAAGATGCTTGCGGCGGCCGGCTACGGATTTGAAAACGCCATTGATTACGGCTGGTTTGGAACGCTGTCAAAACTTGCGGTGCGTATTCTGAAATACTCCAACAGTATTTTTAACAACTACGGGGTCTCAATAATTGTCATAACAGTCTTGTTCCGGTTGCTGTTTCTGCCTCTTTCCATAAAGGGAATGAGGTCAATGAAGAGAGTGCAGAAGAAAATGGAGGCCTTAAAACCCAAACTGGACGCGCTCAAGGAAAAGTTCAAGGACGACAAAAAACGCCAGAATGAAGAGATGATGAAGCTTTACGCAAGCCACGGAATAAACCCGCTCAGCAGTCTTGGCGGCTGCCTGCCGATGCTCGCGCAAGTTCCGGTGTTTATCGCGCTTTATTACGGGTTGCTGTATTCAATAGATCTACGGCACAGTTCGTTTCTGTGGATAAGCGACCTTTCCGCGCCGGAGATGCTGTTTGATGTGCCGGGAATTTCCGTGCCGTTCAGAATTCTTCCGCTCGCGATGGGAGTTTCGTGGTGGCTTTCAACAAAACTGACCCCCATGACGGCGGCCGGCGACACCGCCGCGATGCAGGCGAAAATAATGCAGTTTATGCCGCTTGTTTTCACATTTGTTATGTGGGATTTCCCTTCGGGGCTTGTGCTTTACTGGACGGCAAGCAATGTGTTGAGCGTGGCGCAACAGTTATATATAAACAGGAGTACATAAAGATAAAACAAGGAGGTAAAAGTATATGAGAGAGGTGGAAAAAGAAGCGGAAACTACCGATGAGGCTCTTGAAGAGGCACTTCTTGAACTCGGAGTCCGCAGGAACGAAGTTTACGTTGAGGTTCTTCGCAAGCCGTCAAAAGGTATTTTCGGAATCGGCGGCAGAAAGGCGAAAATCAGAGTTGCTCTGAAAGGCAAAGGCGGCGCGGACGGCTCGCCGCGTGAGGAGATGGCAAACTATTCGTCCGAAGAGGTGCGTGAACACGCACGCGAAGCGACAAAAAACATTCTGGACATCATAGACATCAAACACTCCATTAAGGTGTCTGAAACTGATTCAGCAATAGAGTTGGACTTGAATGTTGAGGAATCCCAGGGGTTGCTGATAGGAAAATACGGGGAAACCCTGAGAAACTTTGAATACATTGTTTCCAGAATAGTTGCGTCCAAAACCGGCAAGCCCCCCAATAGAGGCAAAAGGATTTCAATAGACGTCAACAACTACAAAAGGGAAAGGGAGAAAGAGATTGAAAGAAAAGCCGTTGAAGCCGCGAAAAAGGTAATTGAGTCCGGCAGACCGTTCACTTTTCACAGAATGCAGGCTTACGAAAGAAAAGTCGTTTACACAGCCGTGAAAGACATGAGCGGAATCAAGTTTGAGACAAAAGAGGACGGCAACGCGAAGAAAATCACCTTTCTGCCCGCCTCACAGGACAAGTGGAGATAACCTGCGCTTTGCGCGGTGAGGCGGAAAAATTTCTTGAAATCCTGTCCGGAGCCGGAAAAGGCGCAGTTTTAACCGGAGCCGGAATAAGCACCGAGTCCGGCATACCGGACTACAGGTCTCCCGATGAGGGGTTGTGGGAAAAGATGGACCAGTCGGTCGTGTCTCTTGACGGGTTTATACAAAACCCCGCCGCTTACTATTCATATGCTCTGGAACTCCACCCCGCCCGCAGCGCGGCAAAGCCCAACGCCGGACATTTTCTGTTTGCCGAACTTGAAGCGCGGAAAATGACCAACGGCGTAATAACTCAGAATGTGGACGGCTTGCACAACGAAGCGGGTTCCAAAACCGTGCACGAACTGCACGGCTCAATACGCGAAACGATATGCCTTGAATGCGGCGGAAAAACACCGATGGACGAGGTTATGCAAAGAGTGAAAAACGGACAAACGGCCCCCGAATGCGAATGCGGCGGAATATTGAAGCCCAACGCCGTTTTTTTTGGAGAGGCTCTTCCGCGCGAACCGTGGAATGCGGCCGTTGAACTTGTGGAGGAGTGCGGGGTTCTTATAGTTGCCGGTTCGTCTCTGGTGGTAACCCCGGCAAGCACACTTCCTCAAATCGCACTGAGAAACGGCGCGAAACTCATAATTCTCAATTTGATGGAAACGCCTTACGACGAAGATTCGGACCTTGTGGTGAGAGAAAAAATCGCCGCGTTCGCATCGGAAGCGGCGAAAATCCTCTCAGACTCAAAAACCGATATTCTTAATTGAAGAGATGCAAGCTGAGCCCTATACCGAAAGCAAGCGCGTCCGAATTGTGCTCGTAAGCAAATGAACTGTTCAGAGAAACTTTTTCGGTGAGACTGAAATTAGAGTCAATTCCAACCTCAATACCGTCTCCGAACTCATCCATCCAGTTGTAATCAATACCTAAAAGCGCTGTAAAACGCCCCTGACTTAACTCGGCGCCCGTGTTCAGCCCCCATACAAGCTCGGTGTTGCTGTATTCGGTAACTGACGACAGCTGTTTCACCTTTGTTGTGGAAATGCCGAACGTGGCTCCCGCGAGCAATTTGATGTGCGGGTTGACGCTCTTGTATACGGTCGGATTGACTAGCGCATCGAAAACCCACGCCTTGTCTTGCGAACCGACCTGCGCGTAAGACAGTTCGGTAATGAAATCCATGTTTGACTGCGGGAAAAAACTTGTGTCAATCTGAATTCCCTGAAACCTGCGGTTAAGTGAGTGGCGGGCAATGTCACCACCAAACTCTTTTGAGATGAATTTGGTCGTTATGTAACGGCTACCCAGCATGCCATTCGAGTCGGTTTCCGCTGCGGACGGAAAAACGCCGACAGATACAACTGCCAAACCTACAACCAGTGACGATAGTATGAACCTTTTCATTGTTATTTCTCCTCTCCTGTTTCCCCCAGCCATAGGGCTGGAGTTAAATTATAAACCAATCAAGACATATTTAACAAGACAAAATTGAATTTGTGGGCGCCGGATAACTCAGATTTTTTAGTCCGATTCCCTTCTCTGGACAAGAATAACCCATTTGCCTTTCTGTACAACCTCATTTTCCTGATTAAGAACCTCAAGATCCCAGATGAGAAAACCCATGTTGGGTCTCTTGTGTTCGCGTTTTTCGGCGAGTTTGCGTTTAATTTTTATCGTGTCTCCGAACTTGACCGCTCCCGAAAAACGCCAGTCTTCAAGCCCCATAAACGCGATGGTCGCGAGCCGCGGCATTGTGAACCACAGACCCGAAGATATTGAAAGAACGCACAATCCGTGGGCGACTCTGGTTTTGAAAACCGTCTTTTTCGCAAACTCCTCATCTATGTGCATGTTGTTGAAATCCGCCGAAAGCCCGGCGAAGTTCATAACATCGGCTTCAGTAACCGTTCTGCCGGTGCTTTCGTGCTCCTCGCCGACCTCAATGTCTTCGTAGAAAACCTTTGACATAATAGACTTCCTCCTGCTCCTATTTCGCGGGACGGAACTTTGGAAGCGTTACTTCTTCGGTAACATCGTCAAAAACGACCTCAACTTCCATTCCTATCTCCACATCGTTCACATCGCATTCAACGATGTTTGACATCATCTTCACCCCTTCGTCAAGCTCCACGAGCGCAACCACGTAAGCGCCGTCTTCTTTGTAGGCCTTTGTGGGGCCCATGTGGTGGATTGAGAAGGTCCAGATTTTCCCTTTGCCCGGAGACTTGACCCACTCAATGTCGGCACTCATGTCGTCTCCCGGGGAGAGCGCTCTGGGGTAAAAGAAAAATTTTCCCGTCTGCTTTGATCTGGGAAGCATAAGATCATGCTTCTTGCAACCATCCCAGAAAGGTTTTGTTTCCGGACGAAATTCCGGAAGCGGTTTTGCGTATTTGTTTTCAGCCATAATTTAAGATTCCTCCGTTTAAAATATGAAACGCTCCGGTCAGTTAAGCGGCTGGTTGCCCAGCAGAACCGTGCTGTGAGCGCTCACGATGCCACCGTTGCCGTGCACAAGGGCGAGTTCAGCGCCGTCAATCTGCCTTTTGCCCGCCGTGCCGCGAAGCTGCAAAGTCGCTTCAACAACGTGGTGCATGGCTCCGAGATGCGCTTGAGACAAAAGCCCGCCGTGCGTGTTGACCGGCAGGTCTTTACCCCTTTCCATTCTGCCTTCAAGGGCGAAAGGACCGCCCTCTCCGGGCTTCACAAATCCGAGTCCTTCAAGTTCAAGCAGAACCGTTATCGTGAAGCAATCGTAAAGAAACGCGACATCAACATCGTCCGTTGTAACACCGGCGGTGCCGAACGCTTTGTCTCCCGAAGCTTTCACTGCGCCGTATATCTGCCCCAAATCGTTCAGTGTGGTCAGATACTGGTGGGAATACCCCTGTCCCATTCCCCACAGGTAGGCGAGGTTGTTGCTTATGCCGAGTTCTTTCGCCTTATCCTCGGTTGTGATGATGAAAGCGCAACCGCCGTCAGAGATGATTGAGCAGTCGTATTTGGTGAGCGGCTCCGCAATTATGCGGGACTCAAGCACTTCCTCAACCGAAAGAGGCTCTTTGTTCATCGCGTTTTCCTTGTCCGCCGCGTGTTTTCTCATTGTCGTGGCAACCGCGGCAAGGTGCTCCCTGCTGTTTCCGTACTCATGCAGATACCTCTGTGCCGCAAGAGCGTATCCGCCCGGGGTCGTGAGACCGTAGGGGAATTCAAACTCCGCGTGGCACATCTCCCTTATAAGAGCCATCATTCCCGAAGACGATATTCCCGAAAGCGTGTTGTCCCCTCTAACGCACAGAACGACTTCCGCCTGCCCTGAAGCGATAGCCATCGCCGCTTCGGCGACCATCCACACCGCCGTGGAACCGCCAACCGCTATGGAAGAGAAAAACTTCGGTTTCATTCCGAAATAGTCCGCAAAAGTTGTGCAGTGCATAAAGGTATGCTCCACAAGCGAAAACGCCGTTACGAGACCGTCAACATCCGTTTTTTTGATTCCGGCGTCTTCTATCGCGATTTTTGACGCTTCGGAAAGAAATTGAAAAGAACTTTTGTCAGGGATTCTGCCCTGCTCCGTCTCGCCGACTCCGGCGATGACTATTTTGTGTTTTTTCAGAAGCTCACGGGCTTCTTTCATACCGACTTCCGCGCTCATTGGTAATACTCCCCCTTGTCTTGAATAAACAGGGCTTATACACTACAACGGACGGAAAAAATGTCAAACGATTGCGCGGGCGCGAGCGTTCTGAATATGGCGATTTTAAGCAAAACGGAAGTCCAAAAGAAACTGAAAAAACTGCCCGGTTGGAAGGCGGGCAAAAGTTCCATTTACACAAACTTCACGCTCGCGAACTTCTCCGAAGCGCTGGCTTTTGTGGTGCGCGTTGGAATTGAGGCGGAAAAAGCCGATCACCACCCCGACATTCTCATGCACGGCTGGAAAAAGGTGAAGATCACGCTTTCCACGCACAGCGAGGGCGGCGTTACCGGAAAAGACTTCGCGCTCGCGGTGAAAATCTTAAAGCTGGGAGGAGGCACAAAATGAGTCTTTCACTTTCAAAGGTGAACTTCACATCGGTCATCATCGCGTCCATTATCGCGTTTGTGCTCGGAGCCGTTTGGTATAACGAGGCGGTTTTCGGCGGGATTTTCATGGAAGTGATGGGCATAACCGAAGCAGACGACACGCCGCTGAAACTTGCGGTTGAGTTCGTAAAGCAGTTTCTTGTGTGCCTTGCCGTTGCGTTAATCGCGGCAAGAGCGGGAATGATAGGCATCCGGGACGGTTACAAGTTGAGCTTTGTCGTGGGAAACAATTGTCGGCGCGGTTATTTTGAGCCAACACACCTGGGGCGATATTCCGCTGGTCGTAACCGTGA